>NZ_JAWDJM010000186.1:0-42128 GCF_032465715.1 Paraclostridium sp. MRS3W1
TATATGTTTGACAGAATGTTGCTAAGTTAAGTCTTGCATTTCCTTCATTCATTAGTTCATCTTTTATTAATCTGTACGCTACATTTGGAGCAATAGAATCTTTCCCTAGAACATCTTTTGGCACACTAGAGCCAGATTCTGTTGTCCCAAATATTGGAGTATCGTAGCTATCTCCTAATTGATTTTTCTTACCGTATAACATTTTAAAAACCTCCCAATATATGTTTTATCAATTTTATTTATTATTTTGTTGTTTTAACTTCTCTTTTTTTAGATGTAATTGCATATATTACAAATGGTATTAAAACTGTAATTACAAAACTTACTATTAATATAGTTAAGTATTCATGAGCACTTTTTGCATTTAACTGATTTGATGGAACAAATGAAATTACTAGTGCAAATATTGATGTTGCAAATCCACATGCTGCAACTATTAATTTAAATGTTTTACCACCAGGTACATGATAAGAACGTTTTAAATTATCTTTTTTAAGTACTAATGTAAAGTAAGCTATGAAGAATAATAAGTATCCAACTAGATATATAACAACTGTTAATGATATAGCTGTAAGGAAAGATACATTATTTCCTCCACCACCGAAAGTAAGAACTGCTGCCCATATTGTAACTATTATTCCTTGTACAAAAACTAAGTTTACAGGAACATCATGTTCATTAGTTTTAGTTAGTGATTTTGGTAATATACCTTTTTGAGCTGCTGCGTACATGCCTCTTGATGGTCCAACAACCCATGCACTAACTTCACCCATAACTCCTAGTGCTAATAATATAGCTATTAATTTTACAAGCCATGTACTATGAGGAGCAAAGTGTAATATTAAAGCTTTAAATGTTTCAACAACCCCTGCACTTAAACTTAATTGGCTTTGTGGAACTACTGCTGCAACTGTTAATCCACCAATTGTATTAAGTACTATAGCTAATATAACTAATATGATCATAGCTAATGGATAGTTCTTTTTAGCATTATCTAGCTCGTTTACGTGTGATGCTGATGCTTCAACACCCATATATGCTAATATAAATGATACGAAAATAACTAATGTATTTACTTTTGAAAAATCCGGTACAAAATATTTAGCTCCTATTTTTACATCTATAGGATTTCCTTGTACTATGTATGCTATTGATAATCCAAATAAGATTATTGCTGGTATTAATATCCCAAATATAAATCCAGCTTTTGCTATTTTAGCTGTGTTTTTTGTACCACCTAATTGCGAAAAAGTTAACAACCAGAATATCACCAATACTCCAATAAACTTAATAACCGGAACATTATTTAATGCATTCCAATTGAATATGTATGAAACACAACCTAATATAAAATAAATCATTGTTACAAATCCAACTGTGATTTGGAACCATTGGAAAAATATTGCTGCGAATCCGAATTTTTCACCTAAAGTATTTCCAACCCAAGCAAAAATTCCTCCTTCTTGCCATCCTTCAACAGTAGCCATTTCTGCTGCACATAGTGCTACTGGTAAGAACCATAATATACCTCCTAGTAATAAGAAGAATACTAAATTGAATCCTGATGTAGCAAATGTAGGATATTCGTAAACTGTCATAACCATTGATGCGGTCATTGCAAAGAATGCGAATAAGCTAAGTGAATTTTTTTTGGCAGCTTGTGCATGTTTCATCTTAATCATCTCCTGATATTTAATTTTTATAAGTTCACCTAATAATACCGGATTACTATCCCTAGACCCTTTGGTATCACCCGTGTTTGTATTAATTAGATACCCGGTATTTTTACACCAAAACATTTTTGGTAAATGTTGTAAAAATCTAAAAATTCATTTTTAACAGACAATAATGTTATTTTGTATTTCATTTTTCATCATAATGCTTTTAATAACCTCAATTTTCTTAAGCATAAAAAAGAGTAGCAATTTCTATTGCTACTCTAAAATTTCTTTTAAATTCAAAGTTTGTAATACATCTTTTCTAAAATTTTCAATACTTATTCTATCTATAAAATCGCCTAATTTTTCTCCCATTTGACCATACTCATTATAATATTCAAGTATTGTTTTTACTAAATTATAAGCTTCTTCTTCAGTTAATCCCTTAGTTATTATATCTGCGCTTCTTGGATAAAATCCTGCACTACCACCAGCTGTTATAAAAAACTTTCCATCTATATCTACTAATACACCTATATCTTTAGAATACACACTAGTGCAAGCATTCCTGCATCCTGCAACACCAATTTTAGTTCTATTTGGAAGTATCATTCCATGAAAGTTTTTACTTATTTTCATTCCTATTCCTATAGTAGGATATTTTGAACGTTTACAAAAGTTCGCCGGACATATCTCTACATTTTTAACTGAGTTTTGATTTTTAACCGCTGGTTCCATATCTATATCTTTCCATATACTTACTAAGTCTTCTTGCTTTAAATTTGTTATTAAAATTCTTTGCCCAGATGTTAACTTAAGAACGCCATTATATTTTTTTGCAACTTCAGCTATTTTTATAAGTGTCTCAGGCAAAACAAATCCTCCTGGTATATGTGGAGTTATTGCATAAGTTCTCTTTCCATCTTTAATTTTTTGTAAGTTTCCATAATCGCTCATAAAATTTCTCTCCTTAAAATATTAATTTAATTTATTCATATCCCTATTATAACCACTTATTTAATTTAATTCTGTAACATACGTTATAACTTAATATAAAAAATTAGATAACGTTTGCAGTTTTATTTTTTAATTTAGTTTTATTTTTAACAATTTTTCCCTTTCCTTCTGGTTGCTTTTTTGTTAAAATGTTTTTGAAGAACAAATTAATTTTTTAACAAGCTAGTACATTTATCTCAGTCAAGAATTACATTAAGTCATATCACCCGATAAAAATAATTATAGTTGTATAAAAATCTTCAATGAATTTTATCACTAAACAATAAAAAGTTGCATACATTTTTAAATGTTACAACTTAATTAAACCAAGGGGGAACATAAATGAAACAAGAATTGTTAAAAACTAATCAATCAATAGTTGATGGACCTGAATCTTTGGCCCTAAAACTAGATCAAATCAAAAAAGCTCAAAAAATATTTTCAACTTACACTCAAGAACAAGTTGATAAAATCTTTTTAGCTGCAGCAATGGCTGCAAACCAACAAAGACTTCCTTTAGCAAAAATTGCACACGAAGAAACTAATATGGGTATAGTAGAAGACAAAGTTATAAAAAATCACTTTGCTTCAGAATATATATACAACACTTATAAAAATGTAAAAACTTGCGGGGTTTTAGAAGAAGATTCAGCTTTTGGTATAACTAAAATAGCCGAACCGATAGGTGTTATTGCGGCTGTAATTCCTACTACAAATCCAACTTCAACTGCAATATTTAAAACTTTACTTGCTCTAAAAACTAGAAATGGTATTATAATATCACCTCATCCTAGAGCAAAAAAATCAACTATTCAAGCTGCAAAAGTAGTTCTTGAAGCGGCTGTAAAAGCAGGTGCTCCAGAAGAGATTATTGGTTGGATAGATGAACCATCTCTTGAAATGACAACAACTATAATGGAAAGTGCTGATATTATATTAGCAACTGGTGGACCTGGTATGGTAAAATCTGCATACTCTTCTGGTAAACCAGCAATAGGTGTTGGAGCTGGTAATACCCCTGCAATAATAGATGATAGTGCGGATATAGAAACTGCTGTAAATTCAATATTACTTTCAAAAACATTTGATAATGGTATGATATGTGCTTCTGAACAATCAGTTATTGTCTTAAATAGTATTTATGAAAATGTAAAATCTGAATTTGTAAAACGTGGTGCTTACCTATTAAATAAATCTGAAATAGAAAAAGTAAAAGGCATTTTATTAAATAAAAACGGAGGTCTAAATGCAGATATAGTTGGTCAACCTGCATATAAAATAGCTGAACTAGCTGGACTTTCAATACCTAAAGAATCTAAAATATTACTTGGTGAAGTTGAGTCAGTAGACATATCTGAACCTTTTGCTCACGAAAAATTATCTCCAGTACTTGCAATGTATAAAGCTAAAAACTTTGATGATGCAATATCTAAAGCAGATCAACTTGTATACGATGGTGGTTTAGGTCATACATCTTCTATATATTTAAATACAATAACTCAATGTGATAAACTTAAAAAATTCAGAAATTCTATGAAAACTTGTAGAGTTTTAGTTAATACTCCTGCTTCTCAAGGTGGTATAGGAGATTTATACAACTTCAAATTAGCTCCATCTTTAACACTTGGATGTGGGTCTTGGGGAGGAAACTCTGTATCTGAAAATGTAGGTGTTAAGCATTTAATAAATATAAAAACTGTAGCTGAAAGGAGAGAAAATATGCTTTGGTTTAGAGCCCCAGAAAAAGTTTATTTCAAAAAAGGTTGTTTAGGAGTTGCTCTTCAGGAGCTTAAGCATGTTCTAAAAAAAGAAAGAGCCTTTATAGTTACAGATGGTTTCCTTTATCAAAATGGATATACAAAACCTATAACTAATTTATTGGATGAAATGAATATTAAACACCATACATTCTATGATGTTGCGCCAGACCCAACATTAGAAACTGCTAAAGCTGGTGCTAAAGCTATGGCTGACTTCAAACCAGATGTAATAATTTCCATAGGTGGTGGTAGTGCAATGGATGCAGGTAAAATCATGTGGACAATGTACGAACATCCAGAAATAGACTTTGGCGACTTAGCTATGAGATTTATGGATATAAGAAAAAGAGTTTATGAATTCCCTACAATGGGCGAAAAGGCTTACTTTGTAGCTATACCAACTTCTGCTGGTACTGGTTCTGAGGTTACACCTTTTGCAGTTATAACAGATCAAGATACAGGCATTAAATACCCTTTAGCTGATTATCAACTAATGCCAAATATGGCTATAATAGATTCTGACTTAATGATGAGTATGCCTAAAGGATTAACTGCAGCTTCTGGTATAGATGCTTTAACTCACGCTTTAGAAGCTTATGCATCTATGATGGCAACTGAATATACAAATGGTTTAGCTCTTCAAGCTGTTAAATCTATATTTGAATATCTTCCAAGAGCTTATGAAAACGGAACAACTGATCCTGAAGCTAGAGAAAAAATGGCTAACGCTTCTACAATGGCAGGTATGGCATTTGCTAATGCATTTTTAGGAGTTTGTCACTCTATGGCTCATAAATTAGGTTCATTCCACCATATACCTCATGGTGTTGCTAATGCACTTTTAATAAATGAAGTTTTAAAATTCAATGTATCTTCTGCTCCTATAAAAATGGGTATATTCCCTCAATATAAATATCCTCAATGTTTAGAAAGATATGCTGAAATAGCTTCATTCATAGGTATTAATGGAAATTCAAATGAAGATAAATTTAATAAACTATTAAATAAAATAGATGAATTAAAATCTACTGTTGGAATCCCTAAGACTATAAAAGATTGGGGTGTAGATGAAGGTACATTCTTAGAAACCTTAGATGAAATGGTTGAACAAGCATTTGATGACCAATGTACTGGAGCTAATCCTAGATATCCATTAATGAGCGAAATTAAACAAATGTATTTAAATGTTTATTACGGAAATGAAAATGTAGCAAAAGAAGTTCTAGAAGGTAAGTTAAATTGTGCTTTAGATTAATTTTTAAAATATATATTTATTAATTATAAAAAAGAACCTCAATTTTAATAAGTTGAGGTTCTTAATCTATATAAAATGAAATTCATGGGATGACTATTTTAAATCATTAGATATTTCAGTAAAGATTACTCCAAGTGCATGAGCTCCTGCATCTGGATATCCTAAACTTCTTTCTCCAACAGTTCCTGCTCTACCCATACGAGCTACTATTTCTTTAGTTGACTCTGCTCCTTCTACAGCTTTTCTTGCTGCTTTTTCAAAAGCTTCTTTAAATGTATCATTTTCTTTTACACTTAATTCCCATGAGTTTGCACATGGTACTAATGCATCTATTAAAGTTTTATCTCCTACTCCAGCTCCTCTACCAAATGATCTTTCACCTGTAGCTTGTACACCATTAACTGCTGCATCCATCATATTAGCAAAGTTTAAAACAGTAAGTTCATCTTTATCTCCTACATATCTTCCTGCTGCTCTAAAAGCACTTCCCCATATTGGCCCTGATGCTCCTCCACAGTATTCCATTATTACCATAGAACATTCATTTAAGAATTTACCAATAGTTAGGTCTTCTATTGAAAGTATATTTGCCCATTCTCTTTTTAATTGCTTAAATCCTTTTGCAACACTCATTCCAAAATCTCCATCTCCAGCATAAGAATCTAATTCACAGAATGGCACTTCATTTTTTATTATTATTTCACTCATTTTATCAACTACATAGATCATATTTTCTAGAGTGAATCTATAATCTTCTATATTTGAAAAATCTTTATTAGTTTGAACTTCAAAACATACATTTGAATCATCTGTATTATTTTCATCTTCATATATATCTGTATATTCTACTGGTACGAAAGCTCCTGAAACCTTAAATCCAGGTGCTTCACTTACTTGAGATAATAAATGTTTTAGCTCATTATCTAATTTCATTATAGATACAGATGCTCCTGCCATATCTATACTAGTCATATAGTTTCCAACAAAAGCTGTACATATTTTGATATTTCTCTTAGCTAATTCACGTATAACAGAATTATTAAGTAAATATAGTTCTTGAAGTGGAGTTCCTCCAAAACCATTAATCATCAATGCAATTTCTTCTTCATTTGAATCTTCTATTTTCATATCTGCTAATATATCATTAACCATTTTTTTAGCCAGCTCATCTGCAGAAGATGTTTTTTCTCTTCTTACTCCTGGCTCTCCATGTATTCCAACTCCAAATTCTATTTCATCTTCTTCTAATTGGAATGTAGGTGTTCCTTTTGCTGGTACAGTACATGATGTAAGTGCAAATCCTAAACTTCTAACATTATTAGCAGCTTTTTGTGCAACTTCCTTTACTTCATGTAAACTCATACCAAGTTCAGCTGCAGCTCCAGCTATTTTATGAACTAAAACAGTCCCTGCAACTCCACGTCTACCTACTGTGTATAAACTATCTTCAACAGCAATATCGTCATCTACTTTTATATAGTCAACAATTAAACCATCTTCTATAGCAAGATGTGCTGCATTTCTAAAGTTCATAATGTCTCCACTATAGTTTTTGATTATTAGTAATGTTCCTTTATTACTTGCAGTTTCTTTTATTGCATTATATATTTGTATTTGAGAAGGTGATGCAAACACATCTCCACAAACAGCTGCATCTAACATACCTTTTCCTACAAATCCTGCATGTGCTGGTTCATGACCACTTCCACCACCACTTATTAAACTAACTTTATTTTTATTTATATTTTTTTTCTTAATTACTTTATATTTTTTTAAAAACTCAAGTTCTGGATGTGCCATAGCTATTCCATTACACATTTCCATAACTACAGTTTCTGGTTTATTTATTATTTTTTTCATAATGTCACACCTCTATCTGTTTTTATAGTTTTTCCCTATACTATCAGCTGTTATTATTGCAGCTGCAACTTCATCAACATTTATAGGGAATGGCATAGAATATATAGATTCTTCTTTAATACATGCTTTCTCTGCCACTTCTTTTAATTCTTCTTCAGTAATAGTTTCTACCCCTATATCTTCTAAACAAACAGGAAGTCCTACTTGTAAGCAAAACTCTAATACTTCCTCGATTTCTTCTTTAGGTGCATTTTCTAAAACTAATTGTGCTATTGTTCCAAACGCAACTTTTTCACCATGGAAGTATTTATGTGTTCCTTCTAATATAGTAAGTCCATCATGTATAGCATGAGCTGCTGCTAATCCTCCACTTTCAAATCCAAGTCCAGATAAAAGAATATTTGTCTCAATTATGTTTTCTAAAGCTGGAGTAACTAAGTTACAATCTGATGATACTTTTGCTTTAACTCCATCATTTATTAGAGTCTCATAACATAATTTTGCTAAAGCTAATGCTGTATTAGTTCCCTTAGCTTCTCCGCATAACCCTTCTCTATAACCACAAGGTAATCCTGCATTTACATTTGAATATGAACTAGCTGTTGCTCTTGCTTCAAAGTAAGTTGATAAAGCATCTCCCATTCCTGAAACTAAGAATCTAGTTGGTGCTTTAGCTATAACTGTAGTATCAACTAAAACTACACTTGGACTTTGCTTGAAATATGCATAATCATCAAATGCTCCATCTGGTGTATATAATACTGCTGAATGACTTGTAGGTGCATCTGTTGCAGCTATAGTTGGAACTATTATTAAGTTATCTCCTTGAGCTACACACTTAGCAGTATCTATTGCTTTACCTCCACCTAGACCAATTGTACATGCACATTTATTCTCTTTAGCTAACTCTTGTAATCTTGCTACTTCTTCTCTTGAACATTCTCCTTTGAAGTTACTTTCAACAAAAGTTACCCCAAATTTTTTAGCAGTTGAATCTAATTTATCTTTAACACGTTCTATATCATCTTTATGTGCGATTAATAAAGCTGAATCCCCAAATACTTTTATGAAGTACCCTAAATTTAATAACTCATCTTGACCTTGTACATATTTTGTAGGACATATAAATGCTTTTCTCATATTAATCTCTCCTTTGTATTTTGTAGTGATATTATTTTTTAAGTTAACTTAATTATAATACCGTTTTCCTAAAAATACATTGGACGTAGATGTTAATAAATTACGATTTAAAACCGTAATTTTTTGAACTAAAATTATATAATTGGAATTTATGTACTTTTCGAAATTTTTTTAACAAATTCAATTTATCTATTACCTAAGATGTTTCTTGTATAAATTTGGGGTTACCCCTTCATATTTTTTAAATATCTTTATAAAGTATCCTGACTCGCTAAATCCAAGTTCATCACTGATTTCATTTATTGTCATATCGGTTTCTTCTAAAAGAGCTTTTGCCCATTTAATCTTAAGCTTTGATATGTATGTTGAAAAATTTTCACCTATTTCTTTTGAAAATAGTCTACTAAAATAACTTGAACTAACATGGCATAACTTAGCCATACTTTCCATTGATATATTTTCACTTTTATTGTTATATATATATTGTATTGCTGGCTTTAAAGTTTTACTTACATTAATTTCTTCGCTGTCTTCTTTATGATCATAAGTTATATACCTATTCACAATAGCATTAGAAATTTCTTTTTTAACACTTTCTATATTTTTTATGCTGTATCCAGTAAAAGTTTTACTATCTATTTCTATTCCATTTCTCATAGTTTTTTCATACATCTCTAAAATCAAATTTTTATTTAATGCCTCTTCTACTATATAATTAGATAATAAAAATAACATGTTAGATGTATCTTCTACTTCTTTATATGATAAAACAGGTAGTTCATTATAATATTGATTAAGTTGATTTGAGATGTCATTTTGTTCTAGTACTTTATCTGGAACTTTTAATATTTGTTCTAACATATCTGTTGATTCATAATCATCTATTCTCACTTGCCCTGCCATTATTGCACCTATATATTTTTCATCTACTATAATAGGTATAGCCACATCAACTATATTATAATGGCATAAATATATATATGGTTTATTCATTCTTACAGCTTCTAACCCACCTCTTGAATCACATTTTTCACAGTACTTTGATAACTTAGAATTACCTCTTACTAACTCACAAAATTTGTGGCATCTACTGTGTTTAGTTATCGGATTTCCTTTATAGTCCACTATAACTATTGCCATTTTCGTAACTAGCGAAAGATAATCTTGTAAATTATCCCATTTCTTGAAATCTATTATCTTATTTAGACTTAAATTTTCATTTCTCACTTTTCATACTCCTTTAAAGGCAATTTTATATCTTGTACTAATTTTATCATATATGAATAATATATTGTTTATTATGCAGACTATTTAGTGGAGGTGTATTTTATGTTAAATTTAACTGCTAAAGAAAAAATGTTATTAGAAGACGAAAAAAGCCATGAGCAATTATGTGTTCAAAAATATCAAGAATATGCTCAAAAAGCTTCAGACCCACAGCTAAAAAGTTTATTTAATGAACTTGCTCAACACGAACAACAACACTTAACTTCAATAAATCAAATCTTAAGTGGTACTGTTCCTAACGTTAATCAAGCTCAAGGTCAAAACCAAGGAAATCAAAGCTCAAATATGCAAAATTCAAATACTATGCCTAACATGAATTTACAATCATCACAAATGAATGCTTATAATGAACAAGATAAAATGTTATGCCAAGACTCACTTAGTACTGAAAAATATGTATCATCTACATATAATACAGCTATCTTTGAGTTTGCAGATAAAAACATACGCCAAGTTTTAAATCATATTCAAAAAGAAGAACAAGAACACGGAGAAAAAATTTACAATTACATGAGTCAACATAATATGTATAACTAGAAAAATAGGATGTGATATCAATTAATGGATCACATCCTTAACTATTTTTGTAATGTTAAATATTTATATATTATCGGTATATCAATGATTTTCTTTACTAATTTAACTTAATTTTTCTCATTTTTATAAATCATCTGAAAATAGTTAACTTTACTAATATAATTTTTTTTATTGACTTATTTCAAATTTGTTTTATAATTGTATACAACAAGTAGATAACTGAGATAGAGGCGCGAAATTTATTAGTAGTATTATGGAGATAAGCTCGATGAAGTAATATGAAAGGAAATTTCGCCGAAGTGAATAGTTAATAGCTTTAATACTATTTACTGGGCTTATATAAAATATATATAAGACTGTCACATTTTGTGGAGTGCTATTTTCAATGAAAGCGTACGGTATCATCATACTTAGTTAGTATGAATTTTTTCGTATAAAGTCATGAGCATAGTCTCATGGCTTTTTTTACGCTTAAGGGATTATAATTATTCAAAGTTCGTATATAACCTATGAAACTTAGTTATATCCATATAATATATTTTGAGCGTAAAAAAGCTTTTTGAGCAACGGACGAAGTCGTTGGCGACATGAGCGAAGTGAATTTTTTATTTTCATAAAGATTTATTATCTTAGTTACTTACTTATGGAAAACTAACTACCATAAGGAGGATAAGTAAAATGAGTAATGAAAATCAAGAGTTAAAAAGAGGGTTAAAAGCTAGACATCTAAATATGATTGCTCTAGGAGGATCGATCGGTACAGGTATATTCCTTGCAATGGGTGATACTCTTCACCAAGCAGGTCCTGGTGGTGCTTTACTAGCATATGGGTTAATAGGAGTAATGGTTTATTTCTTAATAACTAGTTTAGGTGAGATGGCAACATATATGCCTATATCTGGTTCTTTTAGTTCTTATGCTACAAAGTTTATTGATCCAGCACTTGGTTTTGCACTTGGGTGGAACTATTGGTATAACTGGGCAATAACTATAGCTGCTGAAATGGTTGCCGGATCATTAATTATGAAATATTGGTTCCCTAATGTACCTGGATTTTATTGGAGTATATTTTTCTTAGCTATAATTGTAGGTTTAAACTTTTTATCAGCAAAAGCATATGGCGAATCTGAGTATTGGTTTGCAGGAATTAAAGTTGTAACTGTAATAATATTTTTAATAATAGGTGTGTTAATGATACTTGGTGTAATGGGTTCTGATGAAATAGGATTTCATAATTACTTTATAGCTGACGGACCATTCCATGGTGGTATAAAATCTGTATTTGCTATATTTTTAGTTGCAGGTTTTTCATTCCAAGGTACAGAACTTATAGGAGTTGCAGCCGGAGAAAGTGAGCAACCTGAAAAAACTATACCAAAAGCTATAAAATCAATATTCTGGAGAATCTTAATATTTTATCTAGGAACTATAATTGTATTAGGGGCTATTATACCTTTTACTCAAGCTGGTGTTTCTGAAAGTCCATTTACCATGGTTTTTGAAAAAGCAGGAATAGCCGGTGCTGCTTCACTTATGAATGCAGTAATACTTACATCTGTTTTATCTGCAGGTAATTCAGGTATGTATGCTTCAACTAGAATGTTATATTCAATGGCTAAAGAGGGACTTGCACCTAAAGTTTTTGCAAGAACTAATAAAAGAGGTGTTCCTGTAAATGCGTTAATATTAACTACATTAGTAGCTTCTGCGTGTTTCTTAACTGGTATATTTGCAGAAAGCACAGTTTATGTTTGGTTAGTTGCTGCATCTGGACTTGCTGGATTTATAGCATGGGTTGGTATAGCAGTTTGTCACTATAGATTTAGAAAAGCATATATCCATCAAGGTCATAGTTTAAAAGAATTAAAGTTTAAAGCTAAATGGTATCCATTTGGACCTATATTAGCACTTATAATGTGTTTGATAATAATATTAGGTCAAGGATATTCTTGTATAACTCCAAATGGAGTTGACTGGCATAGTTTAATAGCTTCTTATATAGGTATCCCTTTATTCATAGCTTTATATGTTGGATATAAAATTAAACATAAAACTAAAGTTGTATCTTTGGATGAAGTTGATTTAACTTTTGATGAAAATATAAACAGCAGTTCAATAGATAGTCAAATAAGTGAATTAAATTAAATAAAAAAGGCTGATTTTAAGATCAGCCTTTTTTCTATATTCTTTCTAATTTGTATATAACAGGGTGTAACCCATCATTACAAGAATGTATTGCAACTCCATCTTGCTTTACATAAGGGCTATTATTCCCTGATGCTAAAAATTCAACTTTACTTTTTAAACCTGCCCATGCACCTTTACAAAAACCTTCTGGCATTTCACATTCTTTGGATATAAATTCATCTCCAACTTCACCCTTAGCGCAAACTAATGGCATGTTTTCTTTTGCATATTCTATGAAAATATCATTCACCTTTAATTTTTTTAATATAGTTATTTTAATATCTGAATACTTTTGTGATTCCATTTTTTCCCCTCCATAAAAATTTTATCTAATAACTATATTCTAAACTAAAACTTATTTCATATAAATATAAATCTATAACTTGAACTTTATATATATGACTTGAATCAATAATACGGTTAGTGAACAGCCCACAGTGTAGTTTAAATCCTACATATCTCCTCTGCAACTTCAAGTTCTATAATTTCTCTAAGTTCCTCATCTGTATATTTTTTCATAGAAAAACCTGTAACCCCATAAGTAAATGAAATAATTGGAGTTATCCAACTTAAAAAACAATATGGTATAAAATCAAATGGACTAACCCCTAATGTTTGACTACAAAATATTGCATTTGAATTCCATGGAATTAATGGTCCACCAAGAGTTGCCGTATCTTCTATTATTCTAGATAAATTTTCTGGTTTTAACTTAAATTCTTTATATAAGGGTGACATAACAGTTCCTACAAATACAGATGTAAACATCATTGAAGAACTAAATGCATTTGCAAAATAACTAGTTATAAATGTTGCTCCTACTAACTTAGTTCTAGAGTTCCCAATTTTTTCAATCATAGGTTGTAGTAAAACTTCTAAGAACCCAGTTTTTTGAAGTATCCCTGCTATAACAAAAACTATAAATACTAGTAATACAGTTTCTGCCATACTCATCATTCCACCACGATTTAGTAGTTTGTCTGCATATTCAAGTCCTGTATCTACAGAGTATCCATTTAACATATAATTTAGTAAATCTCCTATTTTTTCTCCTTCTTGGAAAACTGCTATAACTCCACCAAGAATAGCAGAAGCTAATATTGATACTATTGGTGGTTTTTGTAATAAAAGCAATATAAGTAAAAAGATTATAGGAAGTAATGCAATGAACCCTATATTAAAATTAGCTTTTAAAACATTTATAACTTCGTTGATTTGATTATAATCGATTGTGTTGTTTGCATATTTAAATCCAATTACAGTGTACAAAATTATACATATTATATATGATGGTACGGTAGTATACATCATATGTTTTATATGAGTTATTACATCCGTCTTACAGACAGCTGCAGCTAAATTTGTAGAATCTGATAATGGAGATATTTTATCTCCAAAGAATGCACCTGATATAATAGCCCCTGCTGTAAGTCCAGCTGGAACTCCCATACTCGTACCTATACTCATTAGAGCAATACCTGAAGTTCCTAAAGTTCCCCATGATGTACCTGTTGCTATAGAGGTAAGAGAACATACTATTAGTGCTGTTAGTAAAAAATATTTAGGTGTTATTATCGTAAGCCCGCTATACACAATAGTTGGGATGGTTCCTGCTGCTATCCATGTAGCAATTAATACTCCAACCGATAATATAATTAAGTTAGACTGAAATGCATCTTTTCCCACAGAAAATCCAAATTCTTCAATTTCACTATTCGTATAACCTAATTTCATAGCTGCAGGAACAACGATTAGCCATGATAATAAAAACATAGTTGTTATAGATGCCTTAAATACAACCATTCCAATCGTAGTCAAAGATATAATCGCAAGCATAACTAAAACTGCAAATCTAAATGTAGGTTTCTTTTTTTCAATATTTTTACACATGGGGAAACTTCCTTTCTCTTTAATTAATTTTTTGGTATCGTTTTCACAATCCTTAAAATTTAGACCTCAAAATAAGTCTTGTATCATTTTGAGGTCTAAGTTTTTTATAATGAATCTATAGCATTTTTTATTCTTGTTAAAGCTTCTTCAACCATAGACTTAGGACAAGCTAAGTTTATTCTTTGATACCCTTGTCCACCTATCCCAAATGAAGGTCCATTGTTTAATGCAACTTTGGCATTTTCTACTAAAAACTTAGCAACTTCATCATCACTTAATCCAAGTTCACTAAAATCTACCCATAATAAGTAAGTTCCTTGTGGTTTTCTCACCTTTAACTTAGGCATGTTTTGCTCAATATAATTAACAGCAAAATCCATATTACCTTCTAAATAATCTATAAAATCTGTTAGCCATTCTTCTCCATGGTTATATGCGGCTTCTGTTGCAACTAAACTAAATGCATTGTTTCTTCTAATATCTATTCTTGCAAAAGCTGAATCTAGTGCTTTGTAATCATTTTCATTAGGAAGTATAACTTGAGACATTTGAAGTCCTGCTATATTGAATGTTTTAGTAGGCGCCATACAAGTGATACTATTTTGTTCAAATTCCTTGCATATTGATGCAAAAGGTATATGTTTATGACCTTTGAAAATTATATCACTATGTATCTCATCTGAAATAACTTTTACATTATGTTTAATACATATATCACCTAATTGCTTTAGTTCTTCTTTTGTCCAAACTCTACCCACTGGATTATGAGGATTACAAAGTATAAATATTTTTACATCTTTTATCTTAGCTTCGATATCTTCATAGTCCATAACATAATTTCCATCTTCTAATTTCTTTAAAGGGCTTATAACTAATTCTCTTTTATTATCTTTTACTACACTATTGAAAGGACTGTATACTGGTTCTTGTATCATTATCTTATCCCCTTCATTAGTAAGTTCTTGTATTAATATACTAATTGCAGGAATAACTCCTGGACTAAAAACTAGCCATTCGCTTTTTATATTCCATCCAAATCTTCTAGATACCCAGTTTACTATTGATTCATTGTAAGAATTTGGTCTAGTTGTGTATCCATAAATACCTTGTTCTAGTCTGTTTCTTAAAGCATCTATTATGCATGGAGCTGCTTTAAAATCCATATCTGCAACCCACATAGGAATAAGATCATTTGTTCCATATTTCTTATCCATTTCTGACCATTTAGCTGCAAAGTTATTACTTCTATCAATTATAGTATCAAAATTATAATTCATTATTTACTACCTCCAATAAATTCTTTATACTTAAATGTATAAGCAATATCTATGCCAAATCTTTTTAATCTAAAGTTCATTTTTAGATTAAAAATGAATTCATTGAAATTTCAATGTAATAACAAATATATTTGTTAATATATTTGTTATTCATTTTTGTATTAGTTATATAAGTTTTAAAATTTGTTTTTGAATTTGTAATAAATAAACCCAAAGAGGGTCAATAGGTTGAATAGTTCAACCCATTAACCCTCTTTTTTAATTTTAACTTTACATTATTTTCAAAATCTATAATTATAAGTTTTTACTATAATTATCATATGATTTTACTATTTAACATCTTCATTTCAAAGTAATATAATATTAATTGTAATAAATACATTTAATATATCGAAAGAAGGAATTTGAAATGGCTATAAAATTAATATGCATAGATATGGATGGAACTCTTCTAATGGATCAACAAAATGTATCAGAAGAAAATAAAATAGCTATAAAAGAAGCTGTTTCTAGAGGTGTCCACGTAGCTATAACTACTGGTAGAGTTTATAATTGTGCAAAATTATATTCTGATGAAATAGGTCTAAAAACTCCTATCATAGCTTCAAATGGAGCATTTATTGGTGGAAGTAATGGTGAAACTATATATAATAATCCATTAAGTTCTAATGAGATAAAAGACTTTTTAAGTCTTACAAAACAGTATGGATTATTATCTTACTTAACGGGTAATTTTGGTATAGTTTCTACAACAGAACTTCCAGATAATCATATATATAAAATTTTAAACAAACGTCTTAAAGATGAAGAAAAAATCAAATTCGAAGTTATTGATAATATAGATAATGCTTTTAAATTATATCCAAATCAATTATTAAAAGGTGTTTGTATAGAGAAAAATAATATATCAAATTTAATGAAAGTAAAAAAAGAATTAAAACAATTAAACCCCGAACTTGAAATTGTTTCTTCTTGGGATGATAATTTTGAGATAATGAAAAAAGGAAGTTCTAAAGGAGAGGCTGTAGCCCAACTTGCAAAATATTTTAATTTAAAAAGAGATGAAGTTATGTGCATAGGTGATAGTGAAAATGATTTATCTATGATTGAATATGCAGGAATAGGAGTCGCTATGGGTAATGCTATAGATATAGTAAAACAATCTGCCCAATATGTAACTCTTCCAAATACAGAATCTGGAGTAGCTAAAGCTATAGAAAAATTTGTTTTAAGTTAAATAAAAAAACACTATTTTAAATAGTGTTTTTTTATTTAACAAACTTATGCTAACTCTTCTTTTAATGATTCGCTTTCATTGTTATGACTTTCATATCTATAATTTTTCCCATTAGATACTAGCATTATAACTTGAATCATTGTAAATAAAAGAGAAGTTCTTTTTTTATAAGCCATGTATCTTCCATCCCAAGACTCACAATACTTTTCTTTAAACCTCTTTAGTCCTTCAAAAGAGTAAAAGTATTGTCCATGAGAATAAATTTTAGCAGCCATTTTTTCTCTTAAAAATGAATATTTAGATCTTCCCACATTAGATAAGGGTGCCATTCCCATATTAAATCTTGAATATCCATGCTCTATCCCATATTTAAATAAATTTACAAATATAAAATCCATTATTCCATTACAGCTATCTTTTGAGAAACGCATTAAATCTATAGATAATGTTTTATTGCCATCATACATAGGCATTAAATTTGTAAATCCTTTAATTTCTCCATCTTTATTTTTCACTATAGCAATAGCATCTAAACTTAAATATTCTTCATCGAAGAACCCAACTGAGAATCCTTTTTCTGGTCTTCCTTCAAGCCATTCATCAGAAATATTTTTAATTTCTTCAAGAAAATCCTTACTAAATGGCGGATATGCCATTTCAAATGTATATCCTTCTTTTTCAACCCTAGAAAGTGCATTTCTTACACTTTTCATTTTACGTCCTTCTAACGTAAACTCTTCTAAGTTTACAGACGCCTCTTCACCTAATTTAATAAATTCATATCCAGTTTCATGTAAATGAGGTATCATCTTTTCATCTATTGCTGTAAAAACAGGTATATATCCGTATCTATCAGACATTTCATAAAATTCTTGGATCGATTCAAAGAACTTGCTGTCATCACCTACAAGGTTACCAAGAACTACTAACTTATTTGCATATACTTGATATTGAAGCATAACATCCTCATCTTTATTCATATATACAAACTTATCATTTAAATTTACAAAGTGAATTACAGAGCTTCCATTATATTTTTTTAATATATTGTCGACTTTATCTTTACACTGATATAATTTAACTTTCTCAAAATCATTCTTTTTATTTAAGTAATATAAAATAACTAAAAACGCTACTGCAATTAAAAATCCAATAGTACTTATTGCTCCAAACTTACTTACTTGTTCAAAAGTATGGTAATTACTTAAATTAAATATGGAGTTGCTAGAAACTTTTAAATGAGTGTTATTATAAGCTACATATATATATAATCCTTGGAAAAATAATAATATTAATGTATTTTTTAATATATCTCCCCATCTCATTACAAATCCATCTCTATAAAATTGGTTTTTACTAATTTTTAATACTACGCCTACAATAATTAGATATATACTAACTTGATATTCAAATCTAATAATTAAAGATACAAGAATTCCAATTATAACTAATGCCATAGTTATCTTATATACATTTTTAGATTTAAAGCTTATTACTCTAGACATAGCAATTAGTAAAAATCCAATTATAATAGAAAATCCACCTGACATACATGTAATTTTAAATCCTAAAATTTGATTTACTACATGTATTCTCTCTACCATACCAGGTATAGCTTGTGATGCTAAAAGTAGTAATCCCGCAGAAAATACTAATATAATTAGTCCATAATGAGCAAATTTTGATGATACTATTGAAACTAAATACTTTTTATTTTTATCTACTTTGGTCCAAAGTTCAGATATATATAATAATGCGCCTATAAGTAATGGTATTATATAGTAAGTTAATCTATATAAAAATATAGCTAATATTACCTTCTCTGATGCAACACCTAGAGCATTAAGCCCTGTTAGTAAAGTTAAATCAAATGTACCTACCCCACCTGGTGACATACTTATTATCGCTACAGCTATAGCAGCTACAAATATTGGGAAAAATTGTGCTATCGATATATTTTCTCCTAATATTATCACTATTGAATAAACTAAAGTTATAGTTGTAATCCATTCTAATAATGATATTCCTATTATTTTAAATGTATCTATAACATCCCTTCTTACCTCATTTTTATACTTTATATATCTTCCAACTAAAATCAATGTTAAAACTGGTAAATACATACTTATGCATATAGTTAACACATTTGTGATACTAATTTTACCAAGATTAAATTTCATCATTATTAAATATATAAAACATGTCATTGAAAAACCAGTTAGATTTAAAGCTACTACTTTAGATACCTCTTTTGCTAAATATTTTTTGTCTTTAACATATGGATTGTAAAAATGACTTTTTAAAGCAATAGCACTGCTTCCTCCAAACCCAACAATACTAGATACAGAACTGGCAATCCATGAGTATTTATATAATTTTTTATTATCTAAGTTTATTCCAACTCTCTTCTTGATTATAAAATCATAAAAAGTTAAAGGTATATATGAAATTATGCCCAGCGAAATAATAATAAGTATATTTCCTAATGTAAGCTGATCTGCATAAGTATAAAATGTTTCGATGTTAAATCCGCTAATAATATTAGCTGACTCTTTAGCTGTTATTCCTAAAATAATTACTACAAATAATATTTTTAATCCTAGTATTAGTCTATTTTTATTTGTTTTGATAACCATCACCTCTCTAATTTATTTTACTTTATCAAGTCTACCACATTACATTACGCTTTTTCGCTTTATTACAAATTTGTTATGTACATGTAACATTACTGTAAAATACTCTATATATTAAACATATTAATTCTTAATTCTTAAATTTTTTAAGTGAAACTTCTTAATTTTTTCTTTAGAAATTATTACTTATTTACATTAAAATAAAAGGTCGTCATATAAATGTAATTTACATGCGACCTTTTATTTTATAATTTATTTCCTTTTATATCGAATTTACCTGGAATCGGATTATATGATTCTATTTTTTTATCTGGGCCGTTTGGTTCACAACTAATACCCAATAACTTATCTTCATCTACTATTATATACATAACTGTAGAATTAACTTTATCTCCTTTTTTAGAATCTAATGGATGTTTTTTCACAACCACTGTATATTTACTTAAATCACTTAAGTTATTATAATTAGGTTCAATTTTATACGCTATACTTTCTTCTTCAGATATGTAATAATTCTTCTCTTCATCAAAACTTATAAGTCTTAAATCATTGTCTTCTATAATTTTTTTTATGATAGGCGGTGTAAGTACCCTTTGAGATATATTTGCTTCTATTGTCATATATGCACATAATAAAACACCTACTAATAGTCCTGATTTTAGACTTCTATATTTTGATTTTTCATAAATGTCTAACTCATCTTTCTTTATATATTCATAAAAATTTGTAAATGTTAACTGAATATAAGGTCCTACCCAAATATATGCTATCCCAAAGGTAAATCCAACTAAAAGCATCCATCCAATAAAACTTAATGAAAGTAATATATAGTCCCAAATATAATTTTTAATAATACTGATAGATTTTTTAATAGCTTCAATTAATGAAATATCTTGTTTATCTGCAACAATGTATTGAAGTTGTGAAAAAATTATAGAGAAAAATAAATTTGATATACTACTTATAAATGCAATCATAGTTAATCTTGTATGACTATCTTTTACTAAAAATATGGGTATAGCCACAAAAGGAGCAGTCATAATAAAAGTTATAGCCATCTGAAGTAATATAGATCCATATGATTGATATAATATATTAAATCCTTTTAATATATCTTTTGCTTTGATTTTCTCCCCTTTTACACAATCTAAAGATACTATATTTAATCCTACTACTAACGGAGTAGACACAAGCATCGATATAGTACTTATAACTAATGTCATTCTATACGATGTGAAAATTTCTTCACTTAAAAACTGTGGTATAAACGTAATCATTCCAACTAATACAGTAGCTATGGTAATATCTATTTTATTATCAGCTAACTGTCTCCTAGCTTCTGCTTTCATATCCACCCTTAATTCACTTTTACTCATTTTATTCCCCCCTGATTTGTTGCTATATAATCTATTTATTATAAATTATATATATTTTATACTTAACTTTAGTTCCAACATTCCTACAAATATAAAAACTTATCTAAAATTTATTTTTCATGTCTTTTTTTATATTTTAAAAAAAGATATTACCATAAATATTATGGTAATATCTCGAAATTCCTTTAATTTATTCTAATTTTTTGTCCTGGATATATTAAGTTTGGATCAGGTATGTTAATAATATTTGTTCAGTAAATATATCTAGATCTGTTTTACTTTCTATTCCTCTAACTATACCTGATTCAGAATATTGCCATCCAGCATAATTTTCTCCCCATATAGGATTGCTTTCAGGCTTACTAGTTCCGTATTGCGCTATCCACAAAGGATATTTTCCTAATCCAGATTGTGAATCTAAATTGTTTTGAGCAAAATTAGTATATGTGTAAATAGCTACATCCAATCCGCTTAAAATTTTAACTTCCTCCAAAAATTCTATTGCCTGTCTGGATAACTTTGATTTACTTAGTCCTCCTGTTTTTTCTAAATCTAAAACTAACTTGCAATCGCATTTTAATTCCTTTATCGTACTTACAAAATGTTGAGCTTGTTCTTTAGGCGTTCCAGAATTTACAGGATTAAAAAAATGATAAAAACCTATCTTTAGTCCTGCTGCTCTTGCTTCATTATAGTACTCTCTAAATCTAGGATCTATATAATTAGTTCCTTCTGTTGCTTTTATATAAACAACTTGAATTCCACTATTAAAAACATCTTTAAAATTCACATAGCCTGTCCAATGACTGACATCAATACCTTTTAATTTATTCACATAAAACCTCCTTTTTAAAATTTTTCCAAGTAAAGTCCCCCTAATCTATATAATATTCAAAAAAATTTTTTATGTTCCTTTACATTAAATAATTTATAAAATAAAAAAGTTTGATAGACTGTACTACTTATCTATCAAACCCTTTTATTTTCTTCTAAAAATAGAATTCCTTTTTCTGTTATTACCGATCCACCTCGTCCAGATAAAATTTTTACAAATCCAAACTCTTGCAATTCTATTAATATACTTCTAATTTGTTGCTCTGTTAAAAATATTTTTTCTTCTAACGCATATTCATATATTTTTCTTCTTCCTATTCTCTGTTTTAAAACATATGCGTTATTTATTTTTTCTAATACAAATATGTAATCTCTTAAATCTCTTTTTAAATTTGATATATTTTTAATATCATTTTTATTCGATAATTCTAAGCAATAATCTTTATGTTTTATTGATTCTAACATATACTCAGGTAAATCATATATTTCTATTATACTTTTATCTAAATATGAACAATACTCTACTAAATTTCTTAATTCTCTTATATTCCCTTCCCAGCTATATGTTTTAAAAACCTCAACAAGTTCATCCGAAAGACTAAACTTTACATCAAGATTTTTCTTAAATGATTCGAAAATTAAAAATACATCTTCATTTCGATTTCTAAGTGGTGCAATTTTTAATGGCAATACATTTAATCTATAAAATAAATCTTTTCTAAATTTATTTTCGCATACTAGCTTTTTTAAATCTCTATTGGTAGCTGCTATAATTCTTATATCCACATCTATAATCTTATCTGAACCAACTCTTCTAATTTGTTTTTCTTGAATTACTCTAAGAAGTGTAGCTTGAGAGTTCAAGTCCATTTCTCCTATTTCATCTAGAAAGATAGTACCTTTATTAGCTAATTCAAATAATCCAATTTTTCCACCTTTTCTAGCTCCTGTAAATGCACCTTCATCATATCCGAAAAGTTCACTTTGCAATAATCCTTCTTGAAAAGTGCTACAGTTTACAGCTACAAACGGGCCTTGGCTTCGTCTTGATGCACTATGTATGGATTGTGCAAATAACTCTTTACCTGTACCACTTTCACCAATTATAAGAATAGATGAATCAGATTGAGCCATTTTATATGCAATTTTTTTTGTATTTTTTATAGAGTAACTACACCCAATTATATCGTCAAAATTATATTTACTTACATTTCCTGAGCTCATTAACTGTGCCCTTAACTTTGCTTGTTTCTTTTCAGCTTGATGGAATTTAGATACTTTTATTATAAACCCATTAAAAACACTTATATGTGTGTATTTAACCTCCATGTTTATATCTATATTATTTACTTTAATAAGTTTTTGAAAATATGGAACTTCTTTTTTAATTATTTGATCAAAATCTAGAGATTTTACATATTCACCTATATATTTTCCTATCATTTCATTTCCATTGATAGATAATATTTCTCTGGCTACGTGACTATAAAACTGCACTATCCCCTCATTGCTAACTCCAATAATTCCATCGTCAATTGCAGATAATAAAAAATCAAATTGATTTTCTAATTTAGTTTGAGTTACTAAAAGCTTTTCTGTTATATAGCTAATTGGTACAATCTTATCCATAAATTTTTTTACTAAATCCTCTTGAATAAGACTTTCTAAATTGAGCTTCATAGCTATATCTGCAATAGAACTTAAATCTATTATTCTATATTCTAAATCTATTATCTTGCAATTTTTAGCTTCTATATTTAATTTTTCTCCTGGTGTAAGAACTATTGAGTTTTCTGGTATCTTTTTCATCTCAGGATAGCAAGGTATAAGATTTGGTATATCTACGCCTAATCTATATATAATTGCTATTGTTTCTAATGCCATACTTTTTGATAAATTATAAACGAATATAGTTTCATTTTTATTTATCTTGCATATTTTTTCAAAACTTGATTTTTCAAAAGTTAAATTAGGTATGATTATTTGTGCATCTGAATTGCACATTTTTAAGATTTCTTCATATTTTAAATTTACAGAAAGAAGAATTAGTTTTTCTTCAAAGAAAGTAAATCCGCCCTCTTCAAAAGAATACAGGTTTATCTTTATACTGTCTCCTAAAAAATAATTTATTTGATTTGCATATATTTCGCCTGCATCTTTTTTTAATGTTACTATAGCTAATTCTCTTTTTTTCATTTTTATCCCTCATATCTAATAGTCTATAATCATTAAATAAATTATAACAATATCATATATAAATTGCAAAATATAAAAAATTCGCTTCGCTCATGTCGCCAACGACTCCGTCCGTTGCTCAAAATGTCATTTTTTACTTTCACCAAAACATTTGTATCACTATATTACATAAGTTATTCACAAAATTTAATTAAGTATAATTTCATTAGGCGTAAAAAAAGAGAGATAAATTAACTTTATCTCTCTTTACTATGTTTTTAATTACATTTTTTTATATAATCAACAATCTCTTTTGCTGTATCAATTAAGTACTCGCCTTTAAAATAATTTAATTTAATTTCTTCAAAGTTACCAATTGCTGAAACAACCTTAGGAGTTTCTTCGAATACACCTAAAACATTCATGTCTTTATCTAAAACTGCAATTGTAGGAGCTTTATAATTTTCAATTTTTAAGATAGATGCTAAAAACTTTTTACCTCTTGTTATACTTATTACTGACATATTGAAATTTTGATTTAAATCGCAAAGTCTTTTAACTACACTTACATTAAGTTGGAAATCTGGACAAAAGATTTCACCTGAAACTAAAAAGTTTATTTCTTTATCAAATTTTTTAACCTCTTCTACTAAATCATTTGGCAAGTTAATACGAGAAGTATTTTTTACTACTCTAGCTCTTTCTTCTTTCGTTCCTACTCCTACAGCTGATTCAAAACTTACTCCTACTTCAAATAACTCTTTGATGTTCATTTCCATATTAATAAATCCTCCAATATATAATTTTTGTACTATTAATATAGAGCAATTACTATGCCAGTTTTTGAAGTTTCACATTAAATCTTATTTATAAGTTTCAACCCACTGAAAATACCACCATTTATAATTTTTTAATTTATATATAATATTTCAACTTAATTTTTCACTTTAGTTTTATTGGTTATTATGGTTGTTGTTTAACCCTGTTAACCCATTTATCTATTTCTACAAATGTTTCATTATAAGTAACTTGACCTCCCATATCTGAAATACCACTATATGTTAAAACATTTGGATTACCATGTTTTTTCCACCATCCAGCATACATTAAAATAGTATTATCCCCTAAACTATCACTTATTGTAATTTGAACTTTTATACTTCCATTTTTACTAACTAATTTTACTATATCATTATTTTTAATACCTTCTCTATCTGCCATTTCTTCATTTATATAAGCTTTTGCTATTTCCTCTTTATCCATCATATGCTGGCTAGCAATGCTATCTCTATAGTGATTAGTTAATAATCTATACTCATTCCTTTTATTAGATTTTATATATATAGGAATTGGATTTACTCCATCTAAAATAGCATCGTTTGAATATAATTCGAATTTTTTTGATGGAGTTTCAAATATTTTATCTTCCCATGCTATAGATTTATGTATAGTCATGTAATTACTTTTTATCGCTTCTAAATTTATATTCCCATCAAGTTCTACCAACGGTTTTAATACCTCACATATATATTCTAACTTAGATACCATTGGATAATCTTTTATGTTTAAACATTTTGCTAACTCCTTAAAGAAATAATATTCATCCATTAGTTTATTGCTTGGATTTACTGCTTTTTCATTATATATAATATAAGGGTTCATCATTGATGAATATAGTAAATCTTCACTTTCTAAAGTATTTGTACATGGTATAAATAGATCACATTCTTTTGCTGTGTCTGTCATAAACATATCGAAACATACTTTAAATTCTATATAATCAAGTGCTTGCTTTACATCTACTACGTCAGCTAGTTGATTTAACAAATTACTCTTTGTTATAACTGCCATTTTAATAGGAATTTTACTATTCATAGATTCTTTTATAAATTTACTAATATAACTAGTATAAAAAAATCTATTGTCACAATAACTTTCACTGTTAAATGGGTCTGTATTTAAAGCTGATGGATATACTTTATTTGCATAATTAATACCTCCCCCAGCAAATCCTATTTGCCCAGTTATAGCCCCTAAAGCATCTATAGCCCTTATATTATTTCCTCCATTTTTATATTTTTGCATTCCATATCCTATGTATATAGTCGAATACTTATCTGTATATAATGCTACTAATTCTTCTACTGTATTTAGCTGTACTCCACACTCCTTTAATAATTCATTTAAATCTAAATTAAGTATGTAGTCTTTATAAATATCAAATCCTAGTACGTATTTATCTATATAATCATTATCACAAATTCCTTTTTGTATTATAATTTTAGTCATAGCCATAGCCAATGCTCCATCTGTACCTGGATTTATTCGTATATATTTATCTGCAATTTTAGCTGTATCTGTATATATTGGATCTATAACAACTACCTTTACTCCTTTAGATTTTGCTTTTTTTATCATTTGAAATGTATGTATTGTAGTATACGCAGGGTTTTTTCCCCATATAAAAATACTTTTACTATTTAGCATATCTTCTAAAGAATGACTTTTAGATGTACCATAATCATATTTTTGAGCCTTTATTCCGGCACTCCAACAAGGGCCTCCCTTGCTTTTACTTACTCCTCCATAAAAATTAAAGAAGATATCACCTATATCTTTTAAAATTGAACCACTTCCATATTGAGTGTAATATAATATAGATTTTGATGAATATTTATCTTTATATACCTTTAGTTTTTTTGCAATTATATTTATAGCTTCTTCAAAACTAATTTCATTCCAAACTCCATCTATTTTTATCAACGGATTATATATTCTTTCTGGATGATTTAGCCTTTTTAAATGAGCTCTTCCTTTATTGCATATAAATCCTTTTGTATATGGATGATTTTTATCACCCTCTATTTTTATAACTTTTTCATCTTCTACATATACATTAAACTTACAACAATCAAAACAATCTAGCGTACATCCATGACTTAAAATTTTCATTAATGATTCCCATCCCTCTTATTTATTTTGATAAATAATATTTTCTTTATAGATAATAATATAAACATCTATACACACAATCAATACTTTATACACTTAATTTGCATAAATTTTTAGATATGATATAATGTTAGACAATTTAACCAAAATATAGATAACTTTTATGAGGTGATAATATGGAATTTTTAAGAATTCAATCTGAGAATAATAAATATTGGAATGATATAATAAATATGTATAATACAAGCTTTCCATTATTTGAACAAAGAACTTTAGAGGATCAAGTATTAGCTTTACAAGATGAAAAATATTACTGCATGGCCCTTTGTGAATCTGAGTCACTAATTGGACTTTTATTTTATTGGGATTTAGGCGAATTTGTATATATAGAGCATTTTGCAATTTCTTCAAATTTAAGAGGAAAAAGTTATGGCTCTAAAGTTATTAAAGAGTTTTGTAAAATTAATAAAAATGTAATTTTAGAAATAGATCCACCTTTGGATGATCTATCTATTAAGAGATTAAATTTTTATTCAAAATTAGGATTTAAATTACAAGAATTTGATCATACTCATCCATCATATAGAAAAGATACACCTGCTCATGAACTAAAAATCATGACTTATCCAAATGATATAACGGAGTCTGAGTTTAATAATTTTAGCAATTTTTTAACTAATACAGTAATGAAATACTCTGAAATATAAAAATAGGTACATGCTAGCATGTACCTATTTTATTTATTTTTCTACTAATCTATCAATTATGCTAACTAGATTAGCAATTTCTGGTTTAGTTATTTGTTCGTCTGCACCTATAGATTTACCTTTTATTCTCATTTCTTCACTTATTAATGAAGAGAATAATATTAAAGGTATGTCTTTAAGCACACTATCATCTTTTACAAGTTTTGTTAATCTATGTCCATCCATTAATGGCATTTCAATGTCTGAAACTATACATGAAACATGCTTTTTAACTGGCTCTCCGCAAGTCTTAACTTCTTCTAAGTATTCCCATGCCTCTTGCCCATTATCAACTTTTATTGTGTTTTTGTATCCCGCTTTGTGTAGACATTCAACGATCATCTTAGAAAGTAACATTGAATCTTCTACTATTAGTATAGTTTTGTCAGTGTCTTTACGCTTACCTAATCTATCTATTTCTTCATATTGAATACTTGACTCAGGACTTATTTCTGCAATAATTTTTTCAAAGTCTAGTATAGTTATAAGTCTATCTTTATATTCTGCTATACCAGTTGAGACTCCTTCATCTCCACCGTAAATTACTTTATCTGGTTTTTTTATATCTTGCCATGATACTCTTGCAATACCTACTACAGATTCAACATGGAAAGCAAAGTTTAACTTGTTAAAATGAGTTACAATAAATATATCATTATTTTTATTTTCTGTTTTAGGTAAGTTTAGATATCTACCTAAATCTATAACTGTTATAATTTCATTTCTAGGCTTAAATACACCTTCTACTAATTCATGTGAGTTAGGCATTTGTTTTACTGGTTGCGCAATCATTATTTCTCTAACTTTTGCGACATTTATACCAAATAATTCACCTGCTATAGTAAACTCCATAATTTCAAGTTCATTTGTTCCCGATTCTAAAAGAATTTTTGTTTTACTAGTGTTCTCTGAAACGCCCATAGTTACCTCCCGATTTCTTATTTTCAACTATAAAATATACTTTCTATATATACGGAAGATTCTTTTAAATCTAGAGATACGTATTTACCTATATTTGTGTATATATTATTAAAATATTATATAAATTTCAAAATAGCTATAATAATTACTATAATTATTAACACTCCACTTAAATTATCCACTAGTGATGAAGTATTTAAATAAAAATAAGGATTAATCCAAAGCTGTTTATTTTTTTCTTTTTTAATTTCCTTTTCTAAACTGCTTATATAAAATAAATTTAACTTAAACTCTAAATCTGAAATTCTATTATTCTTAAATAAACTGTCTAAATCATTAAAAGCCTTTAATATTTTTTGTTGTTTTTCCTCAGTTGTATTGCAATTGTTAATCTCATCTTTTAATGATTTATTCTCTTTAACTATTTTGTTAACTATTTGCTTTATATTTGGTATTTTTTCTTCTATTAAAGCAAGTTCTTTTGAAGTTAAATTTTGATTCTTCAATAACTTTATTGCTATAACCTCAATCTTTTTATTTTCTATTTTCATTGTATTTGAAAATTTTTCAACTTCACTTAAAGCTCCTAATTTTAACTTCACTTCAACTTCCGATATTAACCCCTTTTTCCCCATAAGATTTACATTATTTATCTCTCTATTGATTAAATCTTTTCTTTCTTCATCTGAATTACAATTTTTTATTAAAATCTTTAATTGCTTTATATCTTTGTTCAATTTTTCAGCTAATTTTTTTATATCAGGATATTTAAGGTTTATAAATTTTTCTTCTGATTTATTTATATTTTCTCCACTTATAATTTTCATAGCTATTAAGGTTGATTTTTGCAATTCATCTTTAATTCTACCTACTATAGCTTCACATTCTTGGCTTGGAGTTTTTATTTGTTGTTTTAGCTGCTCTTTATTACTTGTAGTCATATTACTTTTATTTCCTACATCATAAGAATTTTTATTTATACTATTAATCATCAGTTCACTCCTAAATATGATAATAATTTATAATCATATTATTTATATACGGATTAAATAATTTATATCTAAGTTAAATTCTTCAAAGCTAGACAATATAAAGTTATTAATTTATAATAATTTTATATTTAAAGTAATTTACAAGTTAATAACTTTGCATATATAAGTGTTTTTGTAGAAAGGATATACTATGAATAAAATTGGATTAATATTAGAGGGTGGCGGTATGCGTGGTATATACACCGCTGGAGTTTTAGATTTTTTTATAGAAAAAAATATAGAAGTTGATATAACAATCGGTGTATCTGCTGGTAGTTGTCATGCTTCTTCATATTTATCAAAACAATATAAAAGAGCATATAATGCTACTGTAGACTATATAAACGATAAAAGATATTTAAGTTTTTCTAATTTAATTAAAACTGGGTCAATTTTTGGTATGGATTTTATGTTCAATAAAATTCCTAATGAACTAAATATTTACGACTATGATACTTTTGCTAAATCTAAATCTAAATTTGTAGTGGTTGCTACTAATTGTGAAACTGGATCTCCAGAATACTTTGAGTTAAAAGATTTGAAAAAAGAAATAATTTATATGCAAGCATCTTGTTCAATACCTATGTTTGCAAATATAGTAGAAATAGATGATTTTAAATTGGTAGATGGCGGTGTATCCGATTCAATACCTATAGAATATTCTTTAAATCAAGGATATAAAAAAAATATTGTTGTTTTAACTAGAGACATTACTTATAAAAAAAACAAACAAAAATTTCTTCCTATTGTAAATAGAAAATATAAAAAATACCCAAATCTTGTTAAAGCAATTGAAAATAGACATTTAAATTATAATAAAAGTCTTAATTTAGTAAATCAATTAGAAAAAGATGGGGATGTTCTAGTTATTAGACCTAAAAAACCAGTTAATGTTAGCCAAATTGAAAAGAATGCTAAGAAACTTACAGCATTATATGAAGAAGGATATGATGATGCTAACGAATTATATGATAAAATTTTAGATTTTATAAAAAAATAACTGAACTTACTTCTGTAAGTTCAGTTATTTTTATTTAATATTACATTTCAAAATCTTCTGCGTCAAATAACATTTTTCCATCAAAATATTTATCTTTCTTATCTTGATTATTTTTTAATTTAAACTGACCAATAAGATCTCTTAGCATATTAGCTTGACTTGATAGCTCTTCACTTGCTGCAGCACTTTCTTCAGAAGTTGCTGAGTTTGTTTGAACTACTACTGAAATTTGTTCCATTCCAGTGTTTACTTGATTTATATGCTGAGCTTGTTCATTGCTTGCATCTGCTATTTCTTGTATAACTTCAGATGAAGTCTTAGCTCCATTAACAACTTCTTCAAGAGATATTGCTGTTTCTGATACAATCTTTGATCCATTTTCTATAGCTAGTAAAGATCTTTCAATTAGCTCAGCTGTATCTTTTGCACTTTGTGCTGATTTTTCAGCTAGATTTCTTACTTCATCTGCAACTACTGCAAATCCTTTACCTGCTTCTCCAGCACGAGCTGCTTCTACTGCTGCGTTTAATGCTAAAATGTTAGTTTGGAATGCTATGTCATCAATATTTTTAATTATATCTCCAATTCTATTTGAAGTACTGCTTATTTCATCCATAGCAGTAATCATCTCTTTCATTTGCTTTTTACCTTTATCTGTAGCAACACTTGATTTTGTTGAAATAGCCTTAGCTTTTACTGCATTTTTAGCAGTTTGCTGAACTTGTTCAGATACTTCACTTATAGTTGCCGAAAGTTCTTGAATAGAACTAGCTTGTTCTGTTGCCCCTTGAGAAAGAACTTGAGCTCCTTCTGATAACTGTATTGAGCTAATTGCAACTTGTTCTCCAGCTATACTTATTTGATCTAAGGTACTATTTAAACTATCAATAATTTTATTTACAGCTACTAACATAGGTTCAAAATCATTTATAAATAAGCGATTTAACTTTTCGTCATTCGTGTCTAAGTCTAAATTTCCATTACTTATTTCTGTTAATACATACATCAATGTACTAATCATTTCACTCATGTCAATAACTATTTCATTTGTAGCATTAGCTAATAATCCAATTTCATTTTCTTCATTTATTTGTGGAGTTTCTGAGTTTAAATCTCCTTCTGCTAATTTTTTAAGTCTTTCGCTACAAGCTTTTAGTGGATTTCCTATCTTGTTAGCAAACTTTATAGCTGCTATAAATGATACTATAGTAAATATTATTGCTAATCCAATAGTTGTCCCAATTGAAGTATATACTGGTCCAAGGAAATCTGCTTTGTTAGTCATTATTCCGACTCCCCATCCATTAGTATCTTTAACAGGAGTATATGATAACAGCCATTTTTCTCCATTTACCTCTACATCATCTTTACCAGTTTTCCCTGATATAAGCTTTTTATCAATTTCTGCAAAAGTTTTTTCATTTGGGTTTGTTTGTGCTTCTTTTATAGAATTTTTAACAGCTACAAGCTTTTTATCCTTATGAGCAATTATAGTTCCTTCGCTATCTATTAAATAAGCATAACTATTTTTACTTATTTTTATGTCATTAACTATATCATTTAAAAAGTCTTTATCTACATCAAAAGTTACTATACCTACAATCTTACTTCCTTGTATTCCATTTTCCCAAATAGGAGCTGAAACTACCATTGTAAGATCTCCTGTTACTTTACTTACAACAGGACTACTCATATACGCATCTCCCTGCATAGATATTTTAAAGTAATCCCTAGATGAATAATCTTTTCCACTGAAAAGATCCTTTCCATCTGCATATATAATTTGTCCTAGAGTCAATCCTGTAAGTTTTTCTTGTCGTGTAATAATATTTTTCTTTTCCTCAACACTTATTTTAGGATCTGAAATTTCTTTTATTATACCCGTTTGTATTGTAGCATCTTTAAGATTAGTTATCTTTTGTGCAACTGTTTGCGATGCTTCTTTAGTAGTTTCTGCAACTGAATTTGCTAAAATCGTATTCGAAGTTTTATAGTTTAAGTAACTCGTAATTGATCCTAACAGTAAACAGCAAACTACTACTACACACACTATTATAAAAGTAAGCTGAGTTTTTATACTTTTATTTTTGTACTTAATATTAGTTTTCATTTTTGATTTCATATAATTATTCCTCCTTTTTTAACCTTATTTGTTAACATATAATTTATATTAACAACTTTTTCACAACCAATTTCCAACATTTAACCTGCAAAATGTACTACTTATAATATTACGAACCATAGCCGATTTTCTTTAATACTAAATTCAATAATTTATTATTATTTTTAGTTAAATTTTTTTAACATATTTCGCCTAAATTGAATATTATATGCCAGGGATATACTTTATCTCTAAAAAATATACAAAGGTGATAATACATGACATGTTCTAGTAATTTATTAAAAAAAGAAGTTTCTATTCCTTATGCTTTATATCAGTCTGAACTAGGAAGATATTTTATAGGTCAAACTCCACCGTTAAATCCAACAGGATCAAATACTAACTCTATAGCTGCACTAGTTAATCCAGCAGGATCATCTAGAGATATCTATGTAAATGTAATAACTATATTAAATCCATCAGCTACCACATTTACTGCTGATTTTTACCTTAGAGCACCTTTACCATCAGGAACATCTATTAGTCCCTTAGTGAGCTCTACTAATCTAACAATTAACCCTTACCCCGTACCTTATGGGCAAATTCACTATTTGGCTAATGCTACTGCCGCTCCTAATGGCATATCTATCTTTTCTAGAATCGTATCACCATATTCAACAGAAATTGTAGACGGAGGTCAAATTATTCTTCCTCCTGGTCAATCTTTAATTGTTTATTTAAGAGGATTGACTACTAATTCTAATATTGTTGTTGCATTTGGATGGTGGGAGGAATATACAAATAGTTACAATTGCCATCATTAGTTAATATTTCTAACAATAATTAATTTTAATTCTTAATTGTTATACCATAGACATTCTACTTCTTTATTGTAGAATGCCTATATTTATGTTATAGTAGAGACATTATACATAGGAGGTACAATATGAAATCAGCAAAATATTATATAGAAAACCTAGGTATGACACCTCATGTTGAAGGTGGTTACTATAAGGAATCAGTAGTTTCAAAAGATTTATTTAGAGATGATAAAAACTTATTTACTAGTATATACTTCTTACTTGAAACTGGAGAAGTATCTAACTTCCACAGATTAAAATCAGATGAAATGTGGTACTATCATGATGGGCAACCCCTTACTATATATATGATTACTCCAGAGGGTGAGCTAATTACTAAACAATTAGGGCTAGATGTTGAAAACGGAGAACTTCCACAAGTTTTAGTTCCTAAAGGATATATATTTGGTTCTTCAATGAATAATGATGGATTTGCATTAGTGGGTTGTATGGTAGCTCCTGCATTTACATTCGAGGATTTTGAGTTATTCAATCGAAAAGATTTATTAGAAATGTATCCTCATCTTGAAGATGTAATACTTAAATTAACTAGATAAAAAAATTACTTTTATTGAGCGACTACGCATATGAACTACTTTATGTAGTCAAATACCTAAAAATAGGTCCGTTGCTCAAGTTTATAAATTGGAAATTATATTTATCCACAGTTTAGGATTAAATATAATTTCCATAAGAATAAAAATTACCTCAATGATAATTTTACCAATTTATCATTAAGGCATAATTTGCTAGAATATACTTATATATGCTAATGCTCCGAAAATTGCGCCTACTATTGGAGCTACTACGGGTATCCATGCATAACTCCAATCAGAGTCACCTTTATTCGGTACAGGCATTAAGTAATGCATAAGTCTTGGTCCAAAGTCTCTAGCTGGATTTATAGCGTATCCAGTTGGTCCTCCTAAGCATAAACCTATTGCTCCTACTATCATCCCAACTGCCATTGGCTGAATCCCATCAGCAAGTGAAGATTGTCCTATCCCTAATATTGCAAAAACTAATACAAAAGTTCCTACAGCCTCAGTAATAAAGTTTATTTTAGTATTTCTTATTTCTGGTCCTGTACAAAATACAGCTAATTTAATAGCCTTATCTTCGGTTTTTTCAAAATGATTATAATAGCAAACAAGAACTAATAATGCTCCTATAAAAGCTCCTATAATTTGAGCTAATATATACATAGGTACATTTTCCCATGGAAAATTCCCAATAACTGCAAGAGCTATTGTAACTGCAGGATTAAAATGAGCTCCACTAACACTTCCAAATATAAAAACCGGAATTGCTACTGCTAAAGCCCATCCTGTTGATATTACTATCCATCCTGAACCATTTCCTTTAGTCTTAGAAAGTACTACATTTGCTACAACTGCGTTTCCTAATAATACTAACAATAAAGTTCCCACTAGTTCTCCTAAAAATATTGACATATTCATTTATTCCCTACCTTTTTATAAAATCTATTTTTTTCAAAATATAATATAAAGTTTTATATTCTTAAATAACTAAATAAATAATTAATGTAAAAAAGTGTATATATTTAAACTATATATACACTTTTTAAAAGCTATCCAACATTATTAAAATGCAGATTTAAATATCTCTATTATGTCGTTTTCATTTCCTTTTCTAGGGTTACTGAATGCATTTCCATCTTTCAATGCCATTTCTGCCATATATTCGAAATCTGCTTCTTTAACTCCCATTTCTTTTAAGCTTGCAGGTATTCCTATATCTGTAGATAACTTAAACATTGCATTTATTGCTTTTTCTGCAGCTTCCATTACTGATAATCCATCTATATTTTCACCCATAAATTCAGCTATATTAGCAAATTTTTGAGGATTAGATATTAAATTGTATTTTTCAACATGTGGAAGTAACATTGCATTTGCAACTCCATGAGGCATATCATATAGCCCACCTAATTGGTGTGCCATAGCATGAACATATCCTAAATTTGCATTGTTAAATGCCATACCTGCTAATAATGAAGCATATGCCATGTTCTCTCTTGCAACTAAATTTTCACCTAATGCAACTGCATGTCTTAAATTGTTTGATATTAATTTTATAGCTTGGATAGCAGCAGCATCAGTTACAGGGTTTGCATCTTTTGATACGTAAGCTTCTATAGCATGAGTTAATGCATCCATTCCTGTCGCAGCCGTTAATCCACCTGGCTTTTTAACCATTAATTCTGGGTCATTAAAAGAAACTAATGGTAAGTTTCTCCAACTTACTATAACATATTTTACTTTAGTCTTAGTGTTAGTTATAACACAGTGTCTTGTAACTTCACTTGCTGTTCCAGCTGTAGTGTTAACAGCAGCTATTGGTGGTAATGCATTTGTTAAAGTTTCTATACCTGCATATTCATAAAGATCTCCTTCATGAGTAGCAGCTATTCCTATTCCTTTACCACAGTCATGTGCACTTCCTCCACCGACTGTAACTATCATATCACAATTTTCTTCTTTGTATATTTTAAGACCATCTATAACATTAGTATCTTTAGGGTTTGGTTCTACTTGGTCATAATATGTAACTTCTATTCCAGCTTCTAATAAAGATTTAACTGTTAATTCAACAGCTCCACCTTCCATATGTCTTAAAAAGTTATCTGTAACTATTAAAGCTTTTTTCCCACCTAATATTTTACATCTTTCTCCAACTAATTTTACACATCCAGCTCCCATAAAGTTAACGCTTGGTACTAAATAATCATACATTCTCATTTGTCATTTCCTCCGATTAATTTTTGTTGTATTATTAAATTTAAATTCCTACTTATTAAATGCATCTATTGCTGCTTGAGCTATAGCCATGTCTTCTTCTACAGTTCCTCCACTTACTCCAACTGCACCAACAACTTTACTATCAACTATTACAGGAAATCCACCGCCAAAAGGTACTATTTTACAGTTATTTGTAAGTTGAAGGCCGTAAAGACTTTGTCCTGGTTGGACACACTCTGCAATACAGTGACTTCCTTGCTTTAAACAAGCTGCTGTATAAGCTTTATTTATTGCAATATCTATACTAGTTATAAATGCTTCTTCCATTCTGTGCATTAACATTAGGTTTGCACCTGAATCTACTGCTGCAAATATTATTGGAACATTCATTTCTTGTGCTTTTTCTTCTGCTGCCTTTGCCATCTCTTTTACTATATCTAAACTTAATTCTTTTATTTCATTTAATTTTTTCATAACTAAAGCCTCCTAAGCTATCTTAGTTTTTTTGTTATTTAAATGGTATTCCTTTTACTAATCTGCCTGCATTTGATCCTAAGTTTCTTAAAGTATTAGGACTATCATAAATATTAGCAATAAATAAAGGTTCATTTTCCTTTAATTTATTTAAAGTTAATGTAACTTTACCAGTTTTATCTATACCTATACCTACTGATAACCTAGAAAGTTGAGATGCAATATAGCTTAATTTCTCTGAGATAAGAGATTCTTCATTTTTTAATACTTTACAAGGAATTCCTTCTTCTTCTATTCCCCATAAAATCTCATCTATATTTTTTAAATCTTTAAGTTCTTTACAAAGGTACATATGTATTGTTGGTATATTATGATTAAAATCTCTAGTTAACATTACCTTTTTCTCCATTTCCATTAAAAGCTAACACAAGTCCTGTAGCCACTGCATTTCTAGGTCCTTCTGTACCTCTAATGTTACCTCTTCCCGCTACTACTCCATATTGAGATAATGAGTTAGTTACTAATTGAGGAACTTCAAAATCTAATGATGATCCACCAACTAATACAACAAATTCTATGTCTCTTATATTTCCTGTAGGTGATACTATCGTCAATGCTCTTATACAGTTAGTTACAAATACTTTTTCTTTAGCAGATTTTCTTATATTTTTAATTTTTTCTATAGAATTTTCTCCTTCAATAGGCACAAGTTCTCCATTTTTTAATATTACTACTTTGGCAAAAACCGAAGAATCTAATGGTTTTTCGAAAAATTCTACTGTACCATCTTCATGTCTTATATTGAATAAGCTTTCAACTTTAGCAAGTGGATATTTTTTTATATCTTCTGCCAAACTAAAATCTTCAAGTCCTAATTCAGACTTTATAAGCATAGTTACCATATTCCCTGCACCCGCTAAATGTATTGAACATATTTCACCTTGCTTATTTATTATTGATGCATCTGTTGAACCTGCTCCCATATCTAAGATTGCAAGTGGTGTACTACTTCCTGGAGTAGTTAAAGCTCCTCTTATAGCCATATCAGCTTCTACTCCTCCAACTTCAACTAAGACACCTAATTTTTCTTGTAACTTATCAGCTATCATTTGCATTTGAAGTTTATCAGCTTTAACCATAGCAGCTATCCCAACTGCATTTTCCATTGAAAATTCTTCAGCTATACCACCTTTTACCTTTTGAGGTATAAAAGTGTCGACTGCTAGTAAATCTTGTATAGTAATATCTGATATTTTTTGTTTAGTAAGATTTGCCATAACTTGTCTTACTCTTTCAAGCATTCCACCTGCATTTGTTCCAGGTTCACCTTTTACATCTAGTATAGGAACACATAAACCAACTGCATCCATAATTTTTTTAGCACCGTGTTCTACATCTACATCCTCTTTTCTTTTCAATCCATTTATATGGATTTTCCCAGCAGGTATGACTTTTTCTTGAACATCTCCTTTTGGGGTTTTTATTACTACCGCTGATCTATTTCCTATTAAGGCTCTAGATATAGGAACTATCATTTTAGTTTCTTCTGAAGTTAAATTAAAAACTGTTGCAATTCCATATGGATTTGACAAAGTTTCAATAATATCTCCTTGTTTAGCAACTTCTACTGCTGCCTTCATTCCTATAGAAACCTTTTCCAAAAGCATAACTTCATCAACTATTGGTATTTTATTTTCCAATCTATTATTTATTAAGACCCCATCGTCCCTTTGAACAATTGCTGCTTGTATATTTATTCCCATTTTAGTAGCTGCATTTATTCTTGCTGTAGCCTCTAAGAAATTAACTCTACTTAAAATAAGTGGAATAAATTGTTCATCTTTTACTTTCTCTTCATCTAATCCATCTAAATCTTCTATATATATAGTTTTTCCTATACCTAGCCCCACTCCACCTGGAGTAGACGGATTATGACCTATCATTGTAGATTCTGTTATAATTGTTTCAGTGATAGTTTCCATAGCAACATCCCCGATAACAGGAGCTGCTTCGTTTATTCTTACCAAATCTAAATCTTCAAGTTTTAGATTTACTTTATCTAAAGCCTGTTTTAAGGAGGAAAAGACTCCTTCTATATTTTCTTCAGTGCCCTTTATTCCTGTTGTTAGAACTATTCCACTTGAAAGAAATTTTATCTTTTCATTTTCAACTTTTGCTAATACCACTTCTGTTGTAGCATTACCAATGTCTACACCTGAGATTATCTTCATTAATCTTCCTCCATAAATTTAAACCATATTACTCTTGTCTTAATTTTTTTCTTTCTTCGTAAACTTCGCTAGCTTCTCTTATAAATTCAGCATTAACTTTTGCTCCATATACATTTTCAACCTCATCTGCGATAGCCAGAAGCTCTTCTTTTGTTGATCTATATGGTCTTAATGCATTATATATTTCAATTATTCTATCATCAGGAAAGTTTATAAGCTCTGCTGCTCTTCTAAAATTTCTAGCAATAGCATCTCTATTCATATCTTCAGCAATTTGAGCTTGCATTTCTAAAGTTTCTGGAGATATTCTAACATCTTCTGGTTTAATTTCTCCGTTTATTACATTTTCCAAAGTTATCTCTTGCAAACCCTTTCCAGTCGGTGTCTTTATAACATCAGCTCTTTTTTTAGCTAAAGGGTAGTCGTAAGAATTCATTCTTTTTTGTTCCATAAAATTGCTCTCCCTTCAAATTAAAATTTCACATCTATTTGTATCGGTTTTGCTCCAACCTCTACATATTTAGTTTCTTTTATATGGAATAAAGCTGCTTTTGCCATAAATTTAGGTCTAACCATTTGGTCATTTTTAGTTGGCACAGGATTAGGTGATTCTCCTTTAGCATATTTAGCTGCATTTTTCCCTATTAATCTATATATATCTAATGTTAATAGAGGTGCTTGTGGAAATAGTTCTAAGTTATTTAATGGTAATAAATCCTTTTGATGAATAACAGTTGTTCCTTTTGACTGTATACCAATCCCTATTCCTGATCCACTTATTTTTGCTGCATCATTTGCTATAAATGAAACATCCGATGTTCTTATAAATCTAACAATTCTTGCCTTTAATCCTTCTTCTTCTATACCTGCGATAAGTTCTGTTAATATATCACTATGTGAAGTATCTACTAATGTTTTAGTTTGAAATTTTAGAAATGCTGGTGCTAATCCTATAACAACTTCATCTACATTAGTACCAATTTTTGCCTCTCCAGTTTCAGTAAGTTCAAGTGCTTTAATTTTATATTGATTTGTCATTTTTCCCATTTTTTCACCTCTCACTTATTTTATATCTTCTGGTTTTACTACGTTAGGTATATTCTTTATTTCTTCCCATCTTTCCGGACTTATTCTATATCCCGTTCCTGGCCCTTTATAATCATTTTTATCGTTAACTGCACTTATAACATCAAAGTCCGTATTTAATATAGCTGATGTTTGTAAGTAATCCCCTGTTACTCTTTGCTTAAGCATGTTTAATATGTTGTTTGCTATATCATCAAATCCATTAACACTTAATGCTTTTACTACATCAAGACCTACTATTCTTCTATTTAACATTTCTTCTGCTGCCTTTAAATCTTCTACTATATTTCTTTCAGGCATATCTTTACTTCCATGAGCATAAGTCGCCGCTTCAACCTCTTCATCTGTTATAGGCGGGAATCCTAATTCTTTAAATACAGCTTGTATCGCTCTTGCAGCTTTATTTCTTATTGCAATAGTTTCTTCTTCTGATACCGGTCTTAATCCACCATCTACCATTAAGTCTCTTTGCAACACGTTGTAATCATCAAAATCTTCAGCATCAAAGTTTGAACCTGCGAACATATTATCGTAGTTTGGAACTGCACTATATCCAGAGAATATAAAATCTGTTCCTGGTAACATTTGCATTAATGTTCTCGCTGTTCTCCTTATATCTGAATGTGAAAAAGTTTGATCGTTTCCAGAAGCAACCTCTATATCAAGCATAGATGCTATTAAGTTTTCAGCTAAAACCGCTCTTATTCCTGACGGAACTGCACCTGTCATACCTATACAACTTACTGCTCCATTTTGAAGTCCTTGGACTCCAGCTCCTTTAGTTATATATATACATCTCGCCTCTAGATAAAGCATTGATTTTCCTTCTGAATATCCCATTAATGCTTCTGAACCTGTACCTGATGTAAACCTCATCTTAAGCCCTCTTGATGCATACGCTGATGCTAGGAAAGCTTTTGACCATGGCGTATCATCTCCATCTGTAAATACAGGTTCTGTTCCATATACTGAAACTGTTTCTGCATAACATGTAAGTCCTCTCATTCCAAGGTCAAGTTCAGTGGCTTCTTCAACCGAACATTGAGTTAAGACCCCAGGACGTCCTACTTGAGCTCCAATTAATAGTGATAATGCATTAAATGGTGCGTATCTAACGATAGCAACTGTAGTTTCTTGTTCAGAGAACCCTCTTAATCCAGCTTCTGCTGCATCTGCTGCAATTTGAACAGGGTTATCTTTTAGGTTTGTAACATGACACTGATTTGAAGGAGTTTTTCTAGCTCTCATTTTTTGAAGTGCAAGCATCATCTCAACAACATTCATATGAGAAACTACCTCCACTACTTTAGCAGGAGTTATGGCTGTTATTATCTCAACTATTTCATCTCTACCAATATTTATATCAACAAGTTTCTTTGCTATTTCTAAAGAATCAATTTTCATAGCTTCTTCAGCTTTATTTAAGTTGATCGCATAGTCAGCTATAAATCTATCTATCATATCAAAATCTTCTCTTTTTACACTATCTAGCTCTAATACTTTTCCATTTTCAATCTTTATAGATGGTTTTGGATCGTTAGGACTGTGCATTGCCACTAATCCCTCTTCTGGCCATTCACCTATAATCCCATCTTGATTTACAGGACGTTGTGATAAAACTTGGAATCTTTTTGATTTCACTTATAGTTCCTCCCTTTAATTCAAATAAAATTGTTGGCTTTTGTCGTTAAATAAATATTAATATATATTTACCTTAATTCCATTACAAATTCTTGCTATGTTATCGGATTTTATTGTTTAATTTTTATCAATTATAAATAGTACTTTTTTATTTTATAGAATAAAAAAATACTATTTTCATTAATTAAATAGTATTTTTTTATACCTTCACTCAATATATT
>NZ_JAWDJM010000187.1:0-1689 GCF_032465715.1 Paraclostridium sp. MRS3W1
ATATAGTATAATATAATAACAAAGACGAAGAACTGAGGTGCTAATATATGAACAACATTATAAATAAGACATCAATAATATGTACAATGTTAATGGTTACAGTTAGCATGCTTTCAGGGTGCTCATCAAATGAAAGTATTACTGATAATAATATAAATAAAAAAATAGAATCTGAGAGTGTAAACATTGATATAAATGAAAAAAATGCTAAAGTATTGAAAATAGGTAAAACAGAAATAATAAATGAAAGCAAAAGTGGAAATAGTGAAGAACTTAATCTTATAGATACAAAAACTAAAGTTACAAATATAAGTGACTTTAATATTCGAAATATAGAACTAACATTTAGAGAGTATGATAAAGAAAACACTGCATTGGCAAAAACAGAAGCTTTATGCAAAATCACATTAAAACCAAATGAAAGTGCATATATACAAGCTGCACATAAAAAGTATACTAAAGACATTAAAGTTACGGGATACTCATATAACTTAGGAAATAAACTTGTAAGTGTAGATTTAGAAACTAATAAAATGGATATATCAACTACGAGAGAGAGAATTGTAAAAGATGCAAAATATGATATATTAGGAATATCTAAACCAGAGCTTGTAAGTGAGGTTAATGGTGGATATAGCTCTAAAATTACAATAAAAAATATTTCAGATAAAGATATAGGTAGTGTAGTTTTAGAAGTTGCAGAATTAAACGATGAAAATGAGTACACTAATGTAACTTACTTAGATTCATATGAAGTAATAAAAAAATCTCAAGATGTAAGTTTAAGTTCAGTACACTCTAATGATGCAAAGAAACTAGAGGTAATAGGATATATTTACGATGATGTAAAAGACAATACAACAGTTGAAGTAAATTTAAAATTAAATGAAGTAATATTATTAAAATAAAAAAATTAATAATTTGTATTGAAAATTGATTGCATATGTACTATAATATTTATTAAATAGAATAAAGAATATAGCTAAGAAGGAAAATAGTAAAAAGCAAGTTTGTATTCAGAGAGTGAGTGGTTGGTGAGAACTCATTACAATGGTTTTTGAATCCATTCCGGAGCTACTAGTCCGAAATAATAGTAAGATTAGTCGTAAACCTACGTTACAGGACTGAGGAGGTTTATATTTTTATAAAATATAAACAACTAGGGTGGCAACGCGGATAACAAGACTTTCGTCCCTTTTTTAAGGGTACGAGGGTCTTTTTTTATTACTTAGCTATAATTAATTACAGTAATAACTAAAACATATTAATTGAAACAAGTATAATATTGCAATAAAATGTAAAATTGGGTACATTTATACAACTATATTCTACCATGGAAGATAAAGAAAGTATACTAAAATATGCAAATATAATATTATAAAAATAATTAAAATTAAAAAGTCAAAAAAGCTTAATTCCTGAAAAAATAGATTTGATTAAAAAATATAAAAATATTGAAACAGGATTACTTGTTGTACCCAAAATAGATGTTAAAAAAATTATTGCAAAAAAATGCAATTGAAAGAGATTAAATATGTTAATTAGTAAATAAAATTGTGATTAGTTTATAAAAAGATTTATAAAAAATTTTTACAAGTAAATAATAAAAGGGATGAATATAATAAAGTAATAAACAAATATATGTATAGGTTAAATAATATTATTTTAAGGAGAGGGTAATAATGAAAG
>NZ_JAWDJM010000188.1:0-50042 GCF_032465715.1 Paraclostridium sp. MRS3W1
TTATAGAATTTTCAAACTTATCCGTAATTCTTTCAGATATTTGAAAATTTGATTCTATATAATCTACAAAACTATCTGAATCTAAAGAATGTTTTTCGCTGGGGATGGATTCCAAAGCATTTATTTTAGTATTTATTTCAGTTATTAAAATATCGCTATTTTCTACTAACTCATTATTCATATCTGTGAGCTTTAAATCTTGCATTACTAAATTATTCATATCTTTCTTAAATCCTGATATATGCCTTTCACATATTCCTAATAAATTTTTGTATTCATCAAGATAGTCTGCATTACTTGTTAGTTCTTGATTTTTTAAAAATTTTTCAGCATTATCAAATTCTTCTATATACAAAGGTTCTATATATTTTTTATATGAATTAGTAAATTGCTCATTATACTCAAATATGCTTAATCCATTTTGATTAACACTTTCATTATTGTTTGAATTATGATTAGTACTTTTATAAAAACTACATCCACCTAATAAAACATTACCAATTATGATACAAATCATCGATAATATTTTAATATTACGCATAAAAATTCTCCTTCCAACAGACTACATTCATATTATCCCTATAAAATCAAATTTTATTTATCTAAATGAAATATTTATTTTTTTACTTTGACAAAGTACTTTGTATGAAGAAGTTCATGTGCCTTATGACTCAATGGTTTTCCTAAATATTTATCATAAATAGCTTGTACAGCTGGGTTTTCCTTTGATACTCTTAAATCAGATGATTTATCTATGTTGTTTAATCCCTCTGCTCTTTTTTCTATACTTTCAATTCTTTTTTTAGCTTTAGGTTGACCTCCGCCACCTACACATCCACCTGGACACGCCATTATTTCTATTGCATGGAAAAATTCTTCTTTAGCCCTTATTTTATCTAGCATTTTACCAGCTTCCTTTAGTCCATATGCAACTCCTATTCTAAGCTTTATTCCATCTACTTCTAAGTCACACGATCTAAATGAATCCCATCCTCTTAAGCAAGTAAATTCTACATTTTCTAACTTTTTACCAGTCATGTTTTCTATTGCTGTTCTCGTTGCAGCTTCAATTACGCCACCAGTTCTTCCAAATATTATTCCAGCTCCTGTATATTCACCTAAAACTTGATCTATTTCTTGATCCTCAATTTCTTTTAAATCAATTCCTGAGTCTTCAAATATTTTTATAAGTTCTCTAGTCGTTATAACATAATCTACATCATAGTTTAGACCTCTTGAAAATTCATGTCTCGATGCTTCATACTTCTTAGCTATACATGGCATTATAGCTACAGATGTTACTTCATCTCTACTAAGTCCTTTTTCTTCTTTAGCCCACAAATCTTTAGCAACTGTAGCAAACATCTGCATTGGTGATTTTGCACTTGATGGAACATCTAACATATCTCCGTAGTTTTGTTCTATAAATTTAACCCAAGCAGGACAACAAGATGTAAGTATTGGAAGCTTAACATCTTCATCCCCTGCGAAGTGTTTTTCTAATCTTTCTTGTAGTTCCGCTGCTTCTTCCATTATTGTAAGGTCTGCTGCCCAAGTAGTATCAAATACATAATCTACACCTAACTTTCTAAGTGCAGCAGCAATTTTCTTCTCAACATTTGTCCCTGGTTCAAATCCAAATGCTTCTCCTATAGCTACCCTTATAGCTGGTGCCATTTGAGTAATTACAATTTTATTAGGAGTAGCTAAATCTCTTAAAAATTTAAGAGTATTATCTCCAGCAGTTATAGCATCAACTGGGCATGATGCTATACATTGCCCACAATGAGTACATCTATTGTAGTCAATATAGTGTTGTTCTTTTCTTTCTCCTACTATACAATCCACAGGACAAGCTCTTTTGCACGCTCCACACCCTATACATTTACCTGTTATTGTAAGCTTAACAAGATTATTACATTGAGCTGTATAGCACTTTTCATCCTCTATATGTTCTTCTATTTCTTCATAAAACTTATCTATTATTTCTTGCATTATATTGTGTTTTTGATTTAAAGTATCTTTTACTTCATTTGCAAGTTCTCTTAATATGAAAATATCTCTCATATTAGATCTACCTTTACTAATTCTATCTAATATCTTCCACATTTCCATTATTTCATTTTTAACCTTTGCATATTTTTTAAATTTATCATCTTTCATTTTTCCCATTAAGAAATCTATGTAGAATTTAGCATACTGAACTATACAGTCTTCTTGAGAAAGAATTATTATGGTTCTACTACACTCTGAGTTAAACAAAGTAAAGTCTAGTTCTTTGTCTAAACTATCTTCTGTTAAAAAACCTCCAAATGGAATTCCTAATTGAGCTGCTTTAAAATCCCTATTTTTTATTATTCCTCCAGCTAAATCTATAATATCCTTAAGTGTTGCACTTTCCGGAACTTCTATAATTCCAGGGTTATTTATTTTACCTGAAATAGCAATCTTTCTACTACTATCAGTAATTTGCTTTAGCTCTTCTTCACTAAACACTGTGAAAACAGATCCCAATGAACTTTGAATTATTGTTGATTTATTATCTCCCATTTTGAACTCTCCTTAAATAGAAATTAAATTTACATTATTAATTAACTTCTCCATTATTGTAACATAATATTCCAATTAATTTTTGTAAAAAAAAAGTTAAGTTGAAACATAATGTCTCAACTTAACTTTTTATTATTTATTAAATTTATCTATCTCATTCAACAGCTCTTCAACCAAGTTATCGCCCTTTATTTTTCTGATTATTTCACCTTTTTTAAATAATAATCCTTCCCCTTTTCCTCCTGCAATTCCTATATCTGCTTCTTTAGCTTCTCCAGGACCGTTAACTGCACATCCCATTATAGCAACAGTCATGTCCTTATCTACTTTATTGATTTTTTCTTCAACTTCATTTACTACACTTATAAGATCTATATTACATCTTCCACATGTTGGGCAAGATATAACCTTTATTTTATCATTTAGTAAATCCAAGCTTCTAAGTATCTCTTTACCTACTATAACTTCTTCTGTAGGGTCTCCTGTCAGAGATATTCTTATAGTATCTCCTATTCCTTTTAATAAAAGAGCACCTACTCCTATAGAAGATTTTATAGTTCCTTTTTTTACACTTCCTGATTCTGTTATACCTATATGAAGAGGGTAATCAACTTTTTTAGATATAAGTTCATATGCCTCTATAGTTTTGTAAATATCAGATGATTTAAGCGATATAACAATATTGCAAAAATCTAAATCTTCAAGTATTTTAACATGCCCAAGAGCACTTTCTACAAGAGCTTCAGCTGTAGCAGATCCATACTTTTCTAGAAGTTCTTTTTCTAATGAACCTCCATTTACACCTATTCTTATTTTAAGATTTTTTTCTTTACATTTATTTACAACCATCTTAACTTTCTCTATACTACCTATATTTCCTGGGTTAATTCTAACTCCATCAACCCCTTGGTCAATAGCCTCTAAAGCTAATCTATGGTCAAAATGTATATCTGCAATCACAGGTATATTTACATTTTTCTTAATTTCACCTATATTTTTAGCAGCTTCCATATCTGGCACAGCAACTCTAACTACATCACATCCAACTTCTTCTAATCTTTTAATTTGCTCTATTGTAGCTTTTGCATCTCTTGTATCTGTATTTGTCATAGATTGTATAGATATAGGATTATTCCCACCTATCTTTAAACTTCCTACACTAACTTCTCTACTAAGTCTTCTTTCGTAACTCATAATCTCACCTTCACTTTCTAGTAAAACGTTGCTACATTCCAACTAATCTAACTATGTCTTTATATGTTACAAATAACATAAACACCATTAATGCTCCAAATCCAATTAGATTTACCATACCTTCTTTTTCTGGATCTATCTTTTTCCCACCTCTTAAAAACTCTATAAATAAGAAGAATAATCTTCCTCCATCAAGAGCTGGTATAGGAAGTAAATTTAATACTCCTAAGTTTAAGCTTATTACAGCTGCTAAATATAACACATTCATTACACCTACTTTTGTAGCATCTGCAACTATGCTTATTACACCTATTGGTCCTGCAAGCGAACCTTCTACACCACCTGGTAAAGTTCCTGTTATTAACTTTCCTAAAACTGCAATCATTTGACCTAACATAGCTATTGTTGATTTTATAGCCATTCCAAATGATCCCAGAATATCTTTTTTATTTTCTGGATATATACCTATTAGATAGTTACCCTCTTTAGACTCTGGAGTAACCTCTATTTCTTTTTCTTTTCCATTTCTATCAATAGTTAATTTTAACTCTTTTCCCTTAGAATCTTGAATGTTTTTGCTTAACTCATTCCAATTTTTTATATCATTACCATTGATTTCAGTTACAGTATCTCCAGCTTGAATACCAGCTTTTTGAGCAACACTTCCATCTATAACTTCTTTCAATGTTGTACTTGGCATTCCTTGGTACATGTATATACCAGCTAAAATTACAGCTGTAAGTAATATATTAAAAAATGGTCCTGCAAATAATATACTTGCCCTTTGAAGTATACTCTTATTTCCAAATGCTCTTGGATCATGTGAATCTCCATCTTCACCTTCCATAGCAACGTACCCGCCTAGAGGAAGTAGCCTTATGCTATATACAGTTTCACCTTTTTTAAAGCTATATATTTTCGGTCCCATACCAATAGCAAATTCATGAATTCTAACACCTGCTTTTTTTGCAAATAAAAAGTGTCCAAGTTCATGAATAAAAACTATCACACCAAAAGCTAAAATAGCTATTAATATAGTTATTATATTCATATTTTCACCATCCTATTTTATACACTGTTTTACAAACTCACGGCTCCAATTGTCTATATGTAATATCTCTTCTAATGTCGGTTTTTCTATACTTTTATGTGCTTCTAACGTTTTTTCAATATACTTAGGAATATCGTAAAACTTAATTTTATCTTCCAAGAATTCATTTACTAAAACTTCATTTGCCGCATTTAATACTGCACAATATGTACCTCCCATTTTTAAACTATCATAAGCTAGTTTCAAGCATGGGAATGTATTTAAATCTGGCTTTTCAAATGTTAAACTGCTTAGTTTAGAAAAGTCTAATCTTTCAAAATCATTAAGTAGTCTATTTGGATATGTTAGAGCATACTGTATAGGTAATTTCATATCAGGGCATCCCATCTGAGCAATTATAGAACTATCTACAAACTGAACCATAGAATGTATTATACTTTGAGGATGAACCACTACATCTATTTTATCCGGTTCTACATTAAATAACCATTTAGCTTCTATAACTTCTAATCCTTTATTCATAAGGGTTGATGAGTCTATGCTGATTTTTCTTCCCATACTCCAATTCGGATGTTTTAATGCTTCATTTTTAGTTACATGTTCTAGTTCTTGCTTAGATTTACCTCTAAATGGTCCTCCTGATGCAGTTAAAATTATACTATCTATTTCTTTGTTATTTTCACCATTTAAACATTGAAATATAGCACTATGTTCACTATCTACAGGAAGTATATCTACATTTCTTTTCTTCGCCTCTTCCATTACTAATTGACCTGCTGTAACTAAAGTTTCTTTGTTTGCAAGTGCTATAGTCTTGCCTTTTTTTATTGCTTCAAGAGTAGGCACTAAACCTATCATACCTACTATAGCAGTTAAAAGTACATCTATTTCATCTAAAGATGATATTTGTACCAAGCCTTCCATTCCACTTAAAACTTTTATATCTATATCGCTTGGTATCATATTTTTTAATGCTTTAGCACTATCTTCATCATATACAGCAACATACTTTGGTTTAAATTCAGTTATTTGTTCTAATAATAAATTTATGCTACTATTTGCAGATATAGCTACTACTTCAAACTTATCTTTATTTTTTCTCACTACATCTAATGTTTGAGTTCCTATAGAACCTGTTGACCCCAATATTGATATTCTTTTCATTGCCTTTGTATTCCTTTCTGATAATTTAAATATTATACAATTAAAGCTTCAGAAACCCCTGAAGCTAAATAAATAAATATATTGCATAATAAACAAATGGTGCTACTAGTATAACACTATCAAATCTATCTAATATACCACCATGTCCTGGTATTAATTTTCCATAATCTTTTATTCCTACGTATCTTTTTATAGCTGATGCAAATAGATCTCCAAATTGTGCTACAATACTTCCTATACTTCCCACTAAAACCATGTGAGGTATATCTAACTTGAATATATAGCCAAATATTACACAACAAATTGTAGATCCTAAAATTCCACCAATACTGCCTTCGATTGTCTTTTTAGGACTTATTGTAGGTATTAGTTTGTGTTTTCCAAATAAATACCCACTAAAATATGCAAATGTATCTGTCATGAATGATATAATAAATATCAACCATACATAAATTGCACCTAATTTAAAATCATTAATTGTTAAAACTATATAATCTAAGAATATAGGAACATAAAATATCCCTATAAATGTTATAGAAAAATCTATAATATTTTTCTTGCCTGATAAAATATAAATTATTCCTACCAAAAATAGTAAAAATACAATTACATATGTGTATTCATTTTTCAAATTTAAAATATGTTTTAAAGACAAGTATACGGCAAATAAATATCCTAAAATACTTATAGGTTGTATATTTTTACTTTTAAATGCCTTATAAAACTCATCCAATGCAATAATTCCTATAATAGCTTCTGCTATATATAGTGGTAGCCCCCCATATATTACAAATAGTAATAATGGTATTAGCGCTAATGCAGCAATGATTCTTACAACCATAAAATAATCTCCTTACTTAAGTCCACCAAACCTTCTATCTCTACTTTGGTAAACATATATAGCTTTCCTTACTTCATTCCCATCGAAGTCAGGCCAGTATACATCTGTAAAATAAAATTCTGAATATGCAATTTCCCATAATAAGAAGTTACTTATCCTCTGTTCACCACTAGTTCTTATAATTAAGTCTGGGTCTGGTATAGACTTAGTGCTTAAATATTTTGTTATAGTATCTTCAGTTATATCTTCTATATCTATTTTACCACTTTTACAATTTTTTACTATATCTACAACTGCATTTTTTATATCATTTCTACTACCATAATTTAATGCTATATTTAAGTTTAATCCAGTATTATCTTTAGTTATATCAATTGCATTTTTTATAGCATCTAGAGATTTACCAGGTAATACATCTATATCACCAATAGTTGTTATTTTTACATTATTTTTATGTAGTTCTTTAAGCTCTTTGTTTAGATATGTATAAAGTAGGTTCATTAAAGCATCTACCTCTAACTTTGGTCTTTTCCAATTTTCTGTAGAAAATGCATATAAAGTTAAGTGCTTTACCCCTAATGCTGAACACTCTTTAGTTACAGCTCTTATAGCTTCAACTCCAGCTTTATGACCCACTGTTCTTGGAAGGAGTCTTTCTTTTGCCCATCTCCCATTCCCGTCCATTATTATTGCTATATGAGTAGGTACGTTACTTAAGTTTATGTCATATATAGTGTTTTTATTCATAAACTACCTCCCAATAAAATTTTCTGACTCCTATTTTAAGGAGTCAGCAAAGTATGTTTGTATTATTTCTATACTATTTCCTACTTTAGATATTTTAATAACTCTGGGAATAATTAAAGTATCTTGATCTTTGTAGCCATTTATAGTAGTTATAGTATATTGTTTATTTTCTTTTTTAAAAAAGCTCTCTACTTCTTCAGTATGAAGTCCTAATAAGTTATAATAACTTTCCAATATTATACCGCCATTATATCTTGTTCTTTAGCTTTTAATAACGCATCTACTTCTTTTACAAACTTATCAGTTAATTTTTGAACTTCATCTTGAGATTTCTTTAAATCATCTTCAGTTATATCGCCATCTTTTTCCATTTTTTTAAGTTTATCGTTAGCATCTCTTCTTTCATTTCTTAATCTAACTTTAAACTCTTCTGCTACTTTACCAGCTTGTTTAGCTAATTCTTTTCTTCTTTCTTCTGTTAAAGCTGGAACTGATATTCTTATAACTTGTCCATCATTAGTTGGGTTTAATCCTAAATCTGAATTTCTTATAGCTTTCTCTATTTCAGCCATAGCAGTCTTATCCCAAGGATTTATCATTAAAGTTCTAGGTTCTGGAACTGATATTGCCCCTACTTGATTTACAGGAGTTGGTGTTCCATAGTAATCAACTCTTATTTTATCTAACATTTGAGCATTAGCTCTTCCTGCTCTTATTGTAGTAAATTCTGATTTAAGAGCTTCTATTGTTTTATTCATTTTTTCTTCTAATTGTTTTTTTACTTGTGCGCTCATTATATTTTCCTCCTTAATAGTTTATTATTTTACAGTAGTTCCTATATTTTCACCCATAACCGCTTTTATTATATTCTCTGTAGAAAGTTCAAATACCTTTATTGGTATCTTATTATCCATACATAAAGATGTAGCAGTTGAGTCCATAACTTTAAGTTCTTTTTGTAAAACTTCTATATAACTAAGTTCTGTAAACTTTTTAGCATCCGCATGTACCTTTGGATCTTTATCATATACTGCATCAACATTTTTTGCTAATAATATAACTTCTGATTCCATTTCTGCAGCACGAAGTGCAGCTGCTGTATCAGTTGAGAAGTAAGGATTTCCTGTTCCCGCTCCGAATATAACAACTCTAGATTTTTCTAAGTGTCTAACTGCCTTTCTTCTTATATAAGGTTCTGCTATTTGTCTCATTTCTATAGCAGTTTGCACTCTTGTTAATACATCTATGTTTTCAAGAGCATCTTGTAGAGCCATAGCATTCATAACTGTAGCTAACATTCCTATGTAGTCAGCAGTAGTTCTGTCCATACCTTCTGATGTTCTTCCTCTCCAGAAGTTACCTCCTCCAACAACTACAGCTACTTCTACACCTATACCTTGAATTTGTTTTATAGCATTAGCTATCTCATTTACAACATCATTGTTTATACCAAATCCTTTTTCTCCAGCTAGTGCTTCTCCACTTAATTTAAGTAATACTCTTTTATACATCGGCTTTGTCATTTGAAATCCTCCTTAGTTAATCCACTTTTTAAAAAAGAGAACACCGAAGTGTTCTCTTTTGGTTAATTACTTAAGTTGCTTAGCAACCTCTTCAGCAAAGTTTTCTTCTTTCTTTTCTATACCTTCACCAACTTCGAATCTTACGACTCTAGCAACCTTTATTTCAGAACCTACTTTTTTAGCAACGTCTGCAACTAATTGCTTTATAGTTAAATCTGGGTTTTTAACGAAAGTTTGTTCTACTAAACAAACTTCTTTTAATTGTTTTTCTAATCTTCCCTTTATCATCTTTTCAACTATATTAGCTGGTTTTCCTTCATTTAATGCTTGTTGAGTTAATATTTCTGTTTCATGAGCTATGTAGTCTTGGTCTACGTCATCTTTAGAAACATACTTAGGATTCATAGCAGCAACTTGCATAGCTATATCTTTTCCCATTGCTAATACGTCAGCATCTCTTGCTTCTGTTTCTAATTCAACTAATACACCTATTTTACCACCACCGTGGATGTATCCTGCAACTTGTCCGTTAGTAGATACTTTTTCAAATCTTCTTATGTCTAACTTTTCTCCTATAGTAGCTATTCTGTTGTTTAATACTTCAGATAAAGCTCCTTCTTTGTGAGATTCAGTTAATAATCCAGCTACATCTTCTTTCTCAGTAGCTAAAGCCATTTCAGCAACATCTTTAACGAAAGTTTTGAAATCTTCGTTTTTAGCAACGAAATCTGTTTCTGAGTTTATCTCAACTATAGCACCAACTGTGTTATCATCGTTCATTTCTATAGCAACTAATCCTTCAGCAGCTATTCTATCAGATTTCTTAGCAGCTTTAGATAATCCTTTTTCTCTTAATAAATCTATAGCTCTTTCCATATTTCCTTCAGCTTCTTGTAAAGCTTTTTTACAGTCCATCATTCCGGCACCTGTAGTTTCTCTTAACTCTTTAACCATTTGTGCAGTTATAGCCATTGGTATTCCCTCCTATATATTACTAATGGTAAGGGTATGCCCCCTTACCATTAAATTATTTTATTATTCTTGATCTTCAGTTACTTCTTCTTGATCATCAGCTATAGCTTGTCTTCCTTCTATTATAGCAGTTGCCATAGCACCAGTTATTAACTTAACAGCTCTTATAGCGTCATCGTTACCTGGTATAGCAAAGTCTAATTGCTCAGGATCACAGTTTGTATCAACTATACCTATTACTGGTATACCTAATCTGTGAGCTTCTTGTATAGCTATGTTTTCTTTTCTTGGGTCTACTACGAATATAGCAGCTGGTAATTCAGGCATATCTTTTATACCGTTTAAGTATTTCTCTAATTTTTCTTTTTCAGCTCTTAATTTTATAACTTCTTTCTTAGGAAGAACATTGAATACTCCTTCTTCTTCCATTTTTTCTAACTTTCTTAACTTGTCTATTCTAGTCTTTATAGTTTTGTGGTTTGTTAACATTCCACCTAACCATCTTTCATTAACGTAGAACATTCCACATCTTTCAGCTTCTTCTTTTATAGCTTCTTGAGCTTGCTTCTTAGTTCCTACGAATAATATAGGTCTTCCAGTTTCAGCTACTTCTTTAGTGAATCTGTAAGCTTCCTCAACTTTTTTAACAGTTTTTTGTAAGTCTATTATATATATTCCATTTCTCTCTGTGAATATATATTGAGCCATCTTAGGGTTCCATCTTCTTGTTTGATGTCCGAAATGAACACCAGCTTCTAATAATTGTTTCATTGATATTACTGCCATTTTTTCCTCCTGGTTTTACCTCCGACTTGATCAACTCTCTAAAAAACCCTCTAGGCACCTTTTAGAGATCACATAGTCGTGCGTTATTTTATTTTTTTACCTCAGTTAGTATATCATAGCCTACTATAAATTACAATATCTTTTATAAATTTTATATCCTTATTATATACGTACTATTATTTTCTATTTTTCTTCATTTCCCTAAGTAATTATTGCCAAATTTTCAAAAATATATTCAACTTAATTCATAAATCAAATTTTCATTTTTTTACACATAAAAAATAAGATAGAGTTGATACTCTATCTTATTTTTTACTATTTTGAAAACAGCATTTTAACTTTAGTAATTAAAGAAGCATTATCCACATCTTTCGCACTAACTATATCAATACTACCCAAGATTTCTCCATTATCAGTATAGTATTTAATTACACCTAGTACATCACCCTTTTTAATAGGATATTCTAATTCTTTTAAAGTTAACTGTGTATTTAAATTTTCTTCATTTCCTAAGATTGTATATAATTCATCTTTAGTTCTAAGCTCTACTTCTAATTCTTCTAATCCCTTTATATATTTTTTGCCAATTAAATCATTTTTACGTATTACTTTTTCTGTATGATAATTCTCTTTACCATAATTTAGCATGTCTAATGATGCTGATAATCTTTTATTTTTATGATTAGCACCTAAAGACACACCTATAACTCTATATTTTCGTATATCATTTTGTTTTTTTACATTCATCGAAAATGATAAACAATATCCTGCATTGCCTGTGTATCCAGTCTTAATTCCGTCAACATCAGGTATTATCCTTAACAAAGGGTTAGTGTTGTTTTTTTCAAATCCTCTATTTGGATTTGAATAGGTAACCATATCAGTAACCGATGTAACTTGTTTTTCATAATTATCAAACATATATTTACCAAGGGTTGCAATATCTCTAGCTGTTGATATATTCTGTTTTGGTTGAGCCTTAGGATTTTGTAAGTCATATATAGGTAGTCCATGAGGATTCACAAAATGAGTATTGCTCATTCCTATATCTTTAGCCTTTTTGTTCATAATTTTTACAAATTGCTCTGGACTTTTACCTATATGAGTAGCTATAGCAATTGCTGCATCATTTCCAGAAACTATCATTAATCCTTTCATCAGTTCAATTAGCTCTACTTCTTCATTTTCTTTCAAATGATAACTTGATCCTTTTACAGATGCTATTTTTTTAGTTATTTTAATTTTATCCTTAGCACTTACCTGCTTGTTTTCAATAGCTTCTATAGCTATTAAAAATGTCATCATTTTACTTAAACTAGCTAATGGTCTTTTTTCATCTGGATTTTTAGCATATAAAACTCTATTTGTATCTTGGTCTATTAGTATAGATGATAAAGAATACTTATCTACTTCTTTTTCTTTTTCTGTTGCAAATATAGTATATGGAGTTACAAATGCTAAAATTAAAATAAATGATATGATTTTCTTTACTCCTAATGTCATTTTTTCACCTTCTTAAGTTAATAAGTATATATTAATTTTTCACTTATTTACTTAAATATATATCTAGTAATTATTTACTATCTTGACATTTTCCTAAAAATTACAGAAGCCCATGATGCTCCCATAGTTACTCCAAGAAAAACTTCTATACTTACTAGAGCTTTTCCAGCTATATTAATTACTGTCATATCTCCATATCCTACAGTACTGAATGTAATCATACTAAAATACCATAAATCAATATAATTTTTAATTAACTCATATATATTTTTAACTTCACCTATTTTTATTATTTTATCATTATATTTAACTCCCGTTACCATATATAAAATAGCAAACAAAGTGATTATAAAAAAAGATATTATAAAAATATTTAAAGGCTTTTCTCCATATCCAATTATTATTCTTGATAGAAAATCTATAAATTTAGCATTTATATATTGAATATTACCTCTAAATCCACTTCTTTTTATACATTTACCTCCATAATATCTTTCCATGTAATAATAGTGTCCAAGTTTTTCATAATCTCCAGTTATACTACATTGATTTTTTGCTATTCTATAATTAATCTTTGCATTTTCATAATTGTTTTTACCATACTTTATATCTTTTAATAAAACTTTTGTACAATTACTAAAAATAATTCCATCTAATCTAGGCAAATTTTTTATATTTTCAAATGAAACCTTTTGACCTTTTATTTTTGAATGTATAAAAATTTTCTCACTAGTTAATTCTCTACTAAACTCTACATTTTTAAAGATACAATCTCCATAAAAAATACAATTTTTAAAAGATACCTTATTTTCAAAGGTAATATTTTTAAAAGTAATATTTTTTTCAAATCTACAATTATCAAATATCACATCTTTTTTAAATAAAGCATCGGAAAAATCTATATTTTTGTTTTTACTCAATTCATATAGTTTATCACTATTTATAATAACAACTTCATCAAATATTAAGTTAGTATAATCTATGCATTGTTTTTTTTTAAAGTTTATATTTTGTTTAACCATCGACTATACGTCCTCCAATTTTTATGGTTATTATTTTTTGATATTAATTAAATTTTATTCATAATATAATAACTTCATTAGTTGTATAAAAAAACTGTTTCAAAGGTTAACTTTGAAACAGTTTTATTTTATAGTCATCCCAAGCACTAAAAAAGAAACAATGGCAATTGCTCCTAATGCTGCAAATTTACTAAATCTATGTATGTGTTTTTTGTTTTTTACATATCCATCTTTATGTACTATTAAATCTTGTTCAATATTTTCATTTTCTTCATCTTTTTCACATATATTTTCAACTTCATATAGATATTCGCTTAAGTCTATCATAACTTCTTGAGGCGTTTGATATCTATGCTTTCGACTTAACAGTTTTTTTACTATATTTATGATTTTTTCTGGACTTTTTCCGGTGTCAATTTTTCTCCAACATATACCCTTGTCCATTCTTCTTATGAGCTCCTCTTCATTTTTTGCTTCTCCATAAGGGTGTTCTCCAAATATCAATTCAAACAAAATTACTCCTAAAGCATGAAAATCGCTACTTTTATCTGTATATCCTAGACAAATTTGATGAGGACACATATACTTTAAGTTTTTAGAAAATCTTTTTATTCCATTATTAAAAATTTTATTATTAGATTTTATAATTCCAATGTTACTTAACTTTACATTATATCCTTCATCTATAATTATGTTACTTGGCTGTAGACATCCATGATATATATCATAGCTATGTATTACTTCTAGTGCATTTAATATTTGTCTAAAAATTATAATTATTTCATCCATATTCAATTTATGAAATTTAGTTAATTGGTTCAAAGTGCTACCTTCCATATACTCACTTATAACATAGTATAATTCCGTTCCATTTTCAAGCTTATCCATTCCTACATCTTTTACTTTAAGTATATTCGGCGAGTTAATTTCATTTATAGATGTTGATTCATCAATTAAGTTAGATATAAATTTTTCACTTCTAATTATCCCTTTATCTATGATATTTATAATGACCAGCTGCTTATCGTAAGAATCTCTGCCTTTATATAGACACGAATTAGAACATCTTCCTATTTCTTCTACAATTTCATACCTTTTTCCTATATATACCAAATAATCTCCCTCCCAATATGCATGCAAACATTTTCTATCCTTAGTTATATTATAACAATTTTGGAAATAATTGTAATTAATAAGTATTGCATGACCACATTTATATTTTTTTGTATTATTGTATCGTTTCAGTGTTATTAGTTTATTTTTGTGGTCATACCCAATTATTATTACCTTTAAACTTTTTAAAAATTCTTGAAAATAAATATAGAGGTGCTTTAGTCTTTACAAAAATATCCGTATACAATTTAATAGATTCATAGAAGTCAAACAACTATAATCCTTAAAATTATATACGGATATATATATATATTATTTAGTATATTATTATTAATTTTATTTTTTCTTGTACGAACTCGTTGTTATGTACTCTTTTTCTGTTACTTTACCGTTAGAATCTTTAAATTCTCTATAAGTCTTAACTACATTACTACTTCCCACATTTTCAGTTACCACACTTATATTTTGCTTATCCTTTGAACTACCATATATAGTGCTTGTTACTGTTCCATTATACGCTGAGTTTTTTATATATATAGGATGTTTATATGGATTTTTAAATTTTAAATCTATAGATCCATAAGCAACTGTTGCATCTTTTCCCTTAGGAGCGTACGTAGATGGCAATGAATGATTTCTAACATTTGTTATATCAAGCCCTGAGTAAAGAGCTGAATTATATATAGTTGTAGATACTTGACATACTCCTCCTCCAGATCCATCTTGTACTTTACCATCTACAATTACAGGGGCATCTTTATACCCATTCGATCTACTTCTAGGTCCTGTTGATGTATTGTATGAAAATTCTTCTCCTGGCATAAGTACTATGTCACTAGTACTATTAGATGCCTTAACTATATTGTAAGCTCTATTAGCAGATGAATTTGTATATCTAGTACTGTGAGTAGCCAGTAATGAATCTACACTTTTTAGCATACCCGCGGTTATAATTGGTTTCTGACTTTTTATTGAAAGCGCCATACCACTAAACTTGTTTTCAGATAAATATTTTTTTATGTTTTCCTTACTAGATTTTTTATCCAATTCTTGTCCTATAACCTCTGGAGTTATATTAAAGCTTCCTGAATCTGATATATATAACTTTGCATCAGCAACTTTTTTATTTGCCTTATTACTTATTTCATCTAATGCTGAGTCTAATTTTTTTTCATTGTATGTAGGATTTATAGCTATTACTTCTTTTTTTCCTCTTTGAAGTGCAATAACTCTTTCTACATTCTTGAAATACGAATCAGTTTTGTTAAATTTATATGCATTATCAACAAACTTATTTACATCGTATTTTAAATCAATTTGGTTCGGATTTATTGTAAAATTTTTATCATTGTAATCCACATCTATAATCTTAGGCTTGTATTCATTGGCTACAGCTAATTTAGCCTCATTAGGTGTAAGATCTGAAACATTTACATTTCCAATATACATATTGGTAGCTATCTTGCCGTTGTAAATATACTTGTTATTAAATGATTTTATGCCTATAGATGCTATTATTATAAGTGTTAAAATAATTGCTGCTATAATACTTAAATTTTTTTTTGATGTAATATCAAGTTTTACTCTTTCTTTTTTTTCTTCTACTGCTACATTTTGTTGCATTTCATTCCCCCCTACTTTACTTAAGATAATTATATTTAAATGAACTTTATAAAACAACGTTTCTTAAGTATATGTAACTTTATTGTCACAATTGTAGAGGCTTGTATATTTATATAATAAATTCTCCTATTACAGGATAATGATCAGATAAATTAATAAATTCAACTTTATATCTACTCGGTCTTAGATTTTTAGACATAAATATATAATCTATTCTAGATTTACTAGGTTGAAATGTTTCTATATTTTCACAACTAAACAATATAGATAAGTCATAATAATCTTTTATTTTTATATTCGTTTGGTTAAAATCACCACATATAATAATTTTTCCTCTTAAATTATTTACATAACTATAAATTTCCTCAATCTGTATTTTTCTTTCTTACTCATTTAACCCTAAATGAGTATTTATTATATTAACTAATTTGTTATTTATAAAAAATTGAGTATGAATAAATCCCCTTTGCTCTTTTTTACTACTTAAATAAAATCCATCTGTGTACTTTACACATTCAACAAAATATATAGCAATTCCATAATTATCACCTTTTAACTCTACAGTTTTAAAAAAGTAACCTTTTATATTTAAATCATTTAAAATTTTATAATGTATACTCTCTAAAACTTCTTGAAGGCATATTACATCTGCATTTATCTTTTTTAAAAACTTAATAATTCATTTAAGGTATCTTTATTGTGTGCATCCATACCTTTATGAATGTTGTAAGTTATAATTTTCATTTATCCTCCTAAATTCCAGTTGCATAAATTTTAACTTCTTTCTTTTTTTATCCTTGTACATTTACCTTGATTTATAACAAATAAGAATCCCATTTTTTTATATAATTCATCTAATTCTCCTATGCTAACATCTCCCTTTCTTAGGTTATTTATAGTTATTTCCTCTAGTCTTCTATTTGATATCATCATTGGTTTTTCTCTCCTTCATAAATTAATAATTTATACTATTTATATTCATGTATGCCATTATTTATTACTAAACTTCAACCGAACAACCGTTCCTTCAATACTTATTATAAACCAAACACCTGTTCGTTTTCAATAGAAAAATATTATTTTTTATGTTTTTTTGTCATTTTTTGTGAATAAAAAAAAGAGTGCTATATAATAATTTTTAATATTATATAGCACTCTAATTAACTAAGCATTTATTTATTTTATCTATTTTAAGGAATTTTCATATTGTATACAATATACTATATATCATAAATCACATTTTGTCAACACAATAAACTATACTTTTTATATATAGTGTACACATTTTAAAATTTTATAAATACAAATCTAATTTTTAGTTTTTTTATTATTTAAAAACATGTAATATGATGCTGAAAATATTATTATATAGCCTATAAAACTGTATTTATCCGGAATCACATTAAATACTACTATACTTATAATAGCTGAGAATATTATATTTGAATAATCAAATATAGATATTTCCTTAGCTGGTGCATATTTATATGCAAGTGTTACTCCGAATTGTCCAATACTTGCAAAAACGCCTCCTAAAACTAAATATACAAATTGTATAATTGTCATAGATTTGTATGCCATAATGGCAAATGGAAATATTGAAACAGTTGAAAATAACGAAAAGAAAAATACCACAGTGTAAAACTTTTCTTTTCCCCCAAGAACTCTTAGGCAAGTATACGCTGCTGCTGCAAATATCGCCCCTAAAATTCCTGCCACATATGGTATTATTGCAAAATTTAGAGTAGGTTTTATTATAAACAAAGCTCCTATAAATGCTATTATTACTGCTATAGCTTGATTTGACTTAATTTTTTCTTTTAAGAATATAGCTGAAAAAATTATTACAAAAAATGGACTTAGTTTATTTAACATGTTTGCATCTGATAAAACCAATCTATCAATAGCATAGAAATTTAGTATTATTCCTAAAGTACCAAATATAGACCTTAAAATTAATATTTTTCTATTTTCTTTGCTTCCAAAGGCGCTTTCTTTATATTTTAGTATTAATGAAAATGCAATTATGCATGATACTAAATTTCTAAAAAAAGTTTTTTGGATACTAGGTAAATCACCCGATAGCTTTATAAAAGCTGACATCATCGCAAACCCAAATGCAGATAAAATTATAAATACAATTCCTTTATTTCTATCACTTAAATTATTTAATTTTCCCAAATTTCACACCTCCGTAGCTAAATATATATTGTATACAGTATAACATATAATAAAAGGTGTTTTTACAATATCTTCTTAGCTTCTATTATTCTTTGTATTATCGTTATAAATATAATCGCCGAAAATAAATTTGTAAAAATTACTATATAGCTTGGAACTAGTATCATTAAACTAAACATTAAAAAACCTTCACTTCTTTCAGCAACTCCAGCTTGATAATAAAAAGATTTCATACCTTTTTTTTCTACTAAAGCTCCTACTGTCAAAAATATAGTCATAGAAATTATAATACATATAAGTAGCACAATAAAATTAATTCTTGCATTTGAATACCTCATTGCTAATGATAATATTATAGAAGTTTCAACAATTCTATCAAAAGTTATATCCATTAACGTTCCAAATAAAGATGTTGTTTTTGTTTTCCTAGCTATAGAACCATCTACAGCGTCTAGGTATCCTGAAATCCAAAGAGTTATAACTGCAAGTATATTCATATCTATATATATAAATACACTTGTCAATATTCCTAAAAGCAAAGCTATAATAGTTACATTGTTTGCAGTTAAATTTAGTTTAATAAAAAAATTAGCTCCACAATTTATAATTGGATCTACATACTTTCTACCGTGTGTATCTAACATAATTTCACCTACTTCTTCTGTGTATTTATAAACTTATTTTTTAAAACTATTGACGATAAAATTAGCAGTATAAGTGCCATTATTGATAGATAAAAACTATTGCTACCTATATCAACCGATTGAGCTCCAATATTTGTAAAGACAAGAATGCCCGGAATAGTACCTACTATAGTTGCAAATATAAAATCTCTATATTTTATATTTGTAAGACCCGCTCCATAACTAATCACATCAAACGGAAACAACGGTATAAGCCTAAGTAATAAAATCACAAAAAAACCTTTTGTGTTTATCATTTCTTCTATATAATCTAATTTTTCTTTTGTAATTTTTTTCACAAAATTTCTTCCAAGTTTTCTAGATATATAAAAAGATAAACTCGCCCCTAAAAGCGCTCCTATAAGTGTGTATATATATCCTTTAGTTAATCCAAATATAATTCCTCCTCCAATTGCTAAAATTGAATCTGGAAAAAGAGTTAAAGGCACTAATGCAAACATAATAATATATACTAAAGGTGCTAGTTTTCCAAATGAAGTAACATACTTTTGTATATCATTTGGTCCTATATCCATGTTTAAAATTTTGTATATAATACTTCCAATTACAAAAATTATAATTCCCGATAACAATACTTTTAAAAATTTGCTAAATTTATAATTCATACCAACCTCCAATTAATTATTTGCATAGTGTAGTTGTTTTATATCTTGTGATCCATTTATTAAGTGTTTTTGTCTTAGATTGTGTAAATAAATTTTTGTTTATAACTTCTTCATTGAATAGTAAATCTAATGTATGGAGTATATTTTTATTTGAATTTAACAATGATTCACAGCATGATTCACAATAACAAACTATATTTTCACATTTAGTCTCATCAGCCCTACTATTCATCTGTTTTAAAGCAAGTTGATAATTCGTTACTCCCACCATACCTCCAGCTCCACAACAAACAGTATCTTTTTTATTATTTTTAAACTCGACTATATTTAACCCTAGCTCTCTTAATATACATCTAACACTTTCATGTATTTGGTTTTCATGCCTTGTTGAACATGAATCATGGATTGCAGCCTCTATTCCTTCATAATTATGTTTCAAGTTGTCTGGAACTCCAATTTCATTTATAACTTCATATACAGTCTTTATCTTAACATTTTCACTGTAATTTTTTATAGTATTGTAGCAATTCGGACATGCCACTATAATTTCGTCTATTCCTTCTTTTTTTATATACGTTTCTAAGCTAGAATAATATTTTTTAAACTTATCTTCATCTCCCATTGATAATGTGGGTTTTCCACAACACTTTAAAGTCATTCCAATATTAGTGTAGTACTGCTTCAAGTATTCATATGTCTTTAAAACAATATCTTCACTATAACTGCTTAAACTACATCCTGGTAAAAATACAGTTTTATTATCATTAATTTTTAAGCTTTTTGAAAATATAGGTGAAAAACTATTCATTTGATGAAACCTAACAACTTTATATCCATCTCTTTTTACTTCTTGTTTATTATTTAAAACTGCGTATTTTCTTATTTTATAAAATGTAGATTTTAGATCTATTCCTTTAGGACACTTACTCGTGCATAAGCCACAAAGCATGCATGAATATGCAACTTTTCTTATATCTATACTATCGGATAAAATCCTATTCATTAAATCCTTTGGTGAGTTCTCAAATTCTTTCATCATAGGACAGTTATGAAAACATAGCTTACAATTTATACATTTATTTTCATCATCTTTAACTTTATTTTTTAAATTTTCATTTAGCTCCATTCATCCTCACCTCTCATATATACAAAATGAAATATCCCAAAATTTGATTAACAAACTTGGGATATTTCTTATACTAAATATTAACTAACTTTATTTTTATCATTATATATTTTCTTTAGTACATATATCAAAACACTTATAGCACTAAGTGTAAGAATTCCCATCATCATTAATTTAGCCCCACCAGTAAGCATATCACCAACATACGAATATATTATAGTTGCTGGAAGCTGACCAATTCCAGTAGCTATAAAAAATGATACAAAACTCATAGATGTTAACCCTGCCGCATAACTAACTAAATCAAATGACATAAATGGAAGTAATCTTGCTATTAATATTGTATGTTTTCCATATTTATTAAAAAATTCATCTATACTATCAATTGCAAACTTACTTGTAAGTTTTTCTACTGTATCTCTTCCTAAAAATCGTGCTATATAAAAGCATAGTGCTGCCCCTGCCATAGCACTAGTCCAAGAAAGAAGTGCCCCTTTTACCCATCCAAATAATGCTGCATTTGCAAATGTTATTAAAAATGCAGGCAATGGAGCGGCTACGGACTGAAGTATCATTAAAATAAATGATATAATTGGCGCCCAGATTCCAAATGATAAAATATACTGTTTTAAGCTTTCTAAATTCAACATACTTAAATAAAATATCATTTGATTTATAAATCGATTAACAGGTCCTACAAATAAGTATATACCTATAATCAAAAGTAAAACTCCTATTTTTAAAATTAAAGATTTTTTCTTTTTTTGTTTCATAATTTACCTCTTATTTCTCAACAGGATTAGTTTTATCTCCTGCCCACTCATAGTAAGATGCATCATAGTTTTTAACATTATCATACCCTATTGATTTTAAAATTAATGCCATATGTCCTGATCTAATTCCAGATGTACAGTAAGTAACTATTTCATCGTCTTTATTTATACCTGCATCTTTGAATAACTTTTCTAAATCTGCTTTAGATTTTATAGTTCCATCTTCATTATACACTTCATTAAATGGTATATTTATAGATTTAGGTATATGTCCACCTCTAGCTTCTCCAAACTTAGTAGCGCCATCATACTCATCTTTTTCTCTTGTATCTATTATTTTAACATCATTCATTTTTTCTTTTAAAGTCTTTGTATCTATATTTATATCATTTTTAAGTTCTTTTATAACATACTCTGATTTCTTAGGATCCACTTTTTCTTTAGATATTTCTTCTCCGTTAGATTTCCAAAGGTCCATTCCTCCGTTTAACATTCTAACATCTACTCCTGTTTCCTTGAACATCCAAGCTAGTCGTCCGTCTTCACCCCATCCATTTTTCTGAGCATAAACGATAACTTTTTTATTTTTATCGATTCCAAGATCCGAATATATCTTAGATAATTGATCTTTATCTAAAAGAGTTCCCCAGTCCTTGTCTCCTGCTTTGCCTTCCATTTTACAAAAACTTTGCCAAGCTACATTTATAGCTCCTGGTATATGTCCTTTATTATAGTCATCTTCGCTTCTAGCATCTATTATTAATATATCTTTATTCTTTAAATTTTTACTTAACCAGTCTACACTTGTGAAATATTCATTATTTTCATATGTATAATCCTCTTTTGTTGTTTTTACACTTTGCTCCTTATTTGTTGCATTAGTATTTTGCTCATTTTTTTTATCAGCACAACCTACTACTAACCCACTAGTTATTAATAATGAACTAACTATTAATATTGCTTTTTTACTCCTAATATTCATATGAATCCTCCCAGATAATTTTCAAGAATTTTTTGTCACTTTTTGTATTACATCTTGGATTATATCATAATAGATATTACATAAATTATAGAAAAAATCTATACCTTAGTTATTCAATATAGCTTTTATCTATTTAGATAGTTTAAAATTTTAATTTAATAATAAAAAAAGGCTAGAGTAAACTCTAGTCTTTTTTTATTATTATTTAAACATTTTTTTACTAGCTTTTTTCATATCTTTTGCAACTTTTTCTCCTGCATGTTCTACTGAGTTTGAAAAAGATTGTATACCTTTTGACATATCATGGCCTAGTTCTTCCATTTTATGTCCCATTTCTTTAAACATTTTATTTTTCTTAGCCATCATTTTCACCTCTTTATCATTTTATAAATTATTTTACTCACAATTTATATTTCTATTCTTCCTAAAGAGGCAAGGCTTTAAATATCTATATTAAAAATTTAAGTATAAATACAAATCCTATAATTACTGTAGTTATGCTTATTTCTTTAGCTCTACCAGAGAATAATTTTAATATTATATAAGATATAACACCAAATACTATCCCATCAGCTATAGAGTATGATAACGGCATCATTATTATAGTTAAAAATGCTGGAATAGCTTCTGTAAAATCTTCTAAATTTATTTCTTTTATAGGCTCTATCATAAATAGTCCAACTAATACTAGTGCCGATGCTGTAACAGCTGGAGTTATTATAGAAAATAAAGGTGCAAAGAATAATGCTAAAAAGAACATAACTGCAGTTGATACAGCTGTAAGACCTGTTCTTCCACCCTCTGCAACTCCTGATGCACTTTCAACAAAAGTACTTACTGTACTTGTACCTAGACAAGCTCCTATAGTAGTTCCTACTGCATCTGCAAATAATGCTTTTTTAACGTTTGGTACTTTCCCATTTTCATCTAACATTTTAGCTTTTGTAGCAACTCCTACTAAAGTCCCTATAGTATCAAACATATCCATAAATAATAGTGTAAATAACACTATAACCATATCTAAAGAGAATATGTTGTGCCACTCAAAGCTAAGTACAGTTGATGAAATTGAAGGAGGCATGCTCATTACTTTTGTTGGTATATCTATAACACCCATAGGTATTCCAATTATAGTTGTAACTATCATTCCTATAAATAATGCCCCTTTTATGTTTTTAGCTAATAATACAGCTGTTATTAATATACCTATTAAAGCTAATAATCCAGTTCCTGAAACTATATTTCCAAGAGCTAATATAGTTCCTCCACCTTCAGGGTGAACTATAACTCCAGCTCCTTCTAATCCTATTAGTGAAATTAATAGTCCTATACCTACCGAAATAGCTTTCTTTATGTTATTTGGAATAGAATCAACAATAGCTTCACGCACATTAAATAATGTTAACATTATAAATATAAGTCCTTCTAAGAATACTGCTGTTAATGCAAATTGATATGAATATCCCATTCCTATTACTATCGTATATGCAAAGAATGCATTTAATCCCATACCTGGGGCTAAAGCAAATGGTAATTTCGCATATAATCCCATCATAAGAGTAGCTATAACTGCAGATAAAGCTGTAGCTGTAAATACCGCTCCATAGTCCATTCCTGCTGCAGATAATATACTAGGATTTACTATTAATATGTACGCCATTGTCATAAAAGTAGTAATACCTGCTAAAATTTCTGTTTTTATCGTAGTATTATTTTCTTTAAGTTTAAAATACTTCTCCATTTACGTCCTCACTCTTTCTGTCGAATTTTGTTTTTTCACAGAACTCTATAATATCATATTTTAAATTTTTATGCACATTTTTTCGAATATTTTTTTATTTTTGTATGTTTATGTATGTGTTTTCATTTTATACTTTGTATTATTATGTAATTGAAAATGTTTTTATATTCATCTATAATTAAATATTGAACTTAATTTTTTAATGTTATGGGAGGAAATTGTAAAATGGAAATAAAAAGATATGAAGGAACTGGTAGAATGAGTAGGGCAGTTGTACATAACAACACAATATATTTATGCGGTCAAACACATGGAGAAGGTGATGTTAAGGAACAAACTAAGATGGTATTACAAAAAGTAGAAGATTTACTAAATAAATATGATTCTGATAAAGATCATATATTATCTGTAACTATATATTTAAGAGATATGAAAGACTTTGCTGATATGAACTCTGTTTGGGATGCTTGGGTAAACGAAGGTTCTGAGCCTGCTAGAGCTTGTGTTGAAGCTAGATTAGCTAGAGAAGCTTTATTAGTTGAGATGTCTGTTACTGCAGCAGTTAAATAATTAAGAATAAAAGCTATAAAACACAAGTTTATTTGTATTTTATAGCTTTAAAATTAAATTTCATTATTTTTTAATATAAAGTTTGAACTATCCTCGGGTTTACCCTCTATATATTCTCCCATATACAAGGTATTCCCATTTTTTTCATCTACTACAACTATAGTATTTTTCAAATCCTCATCACCAGAGTACCCTCCTCTAATTGCCTTATAACTTCCCATACAAAGATACAACTTTTTATTTATAACTCTAAAAGATTCTATATGTGACATTTCATTTAATTTTTCAACTTTATACTCTTTATTTTTATCTATTTTGTTATTTTTCAAATCGATTGTGTATTGAATTATATTTGTATAACTCTCATCTTTATCATTTTTGTTAAGTAAATATAATTTTCCATTTTCTATGCTATATTGAATTGTATCTGTATCGATTGATTCAATATCCTTATTGTTAATTATAGGTCCTTCCATATATTCAAATTTATTTTTTTTCATATCATAATAAATTAAATATACTTCTCCATTTTTCTTTTTATCATTTGGATAAGTTTCTATTGTTGAATACAATTTATCCTCATATTCAAAACATATTTGATTATTGCTTATTATTATTTCACTATCTTTTTTCTTTTGAACAAATTCTCCAACTTTATCAATTTCTTTTTTATTCAAATTAAATTTATAAATATCAATTGCTACATCCCCGCTACCTGTAATATTTCCTTTTGCAGAGTACTCAACATCTTCAGATACACTAGATAATATATATATATCTTCATTTTTAATACCAACAGTTAGTCCATAAGAAAAATTACTTTCTCCATCAAAACTTTTTGGTAAATTTAAATCATATTCTTCAACATTACCACTCCTAAGGTTTTTATTAACTATTTTAAAACTTAAGTTAGCATCTCCTGTACCTGTATAGTTTATTCCCGTATCCTCTATGTATCCTATATTTTCTTCACTACAATATCTCTGATTATCTTGTTGTACATTTTTTAACATTTCCTTATGTTCATCTTTCACCTTAGTATTTTCACTTAGGTTGTATATTGACTTTGAATTCTTTTTCACTGTAAATTTATCTTTTGATGTTATAGTTTGAACATTTCCATACAATCCATTTTGAGTTTGAGATATAAATAATACATCTCCGATTTCATTCCTATCTCCCTTTATATCTACTAATTCATGCTTTGGTTGATTTATAATAACCCCTAATAAAACTAGTATAAAAGAGAATACTGCTAATCCTAAAATTGTAATTGATAATTTTTTATTCATATAAATCCTCCTTTATACACAAACCCTTTTATTTATTAATCTATACGAAATCAAGATGGATACCATAAGCAATAAAATATAATACATTATGTGATTTAATAGTAAGTTTCCTAAAATTCCACTATCTAATCCTATTATAAATACATATCCTATTATAGTAATTAAAATGTATCCAATCCCTAATAATACTCCCACTTTTTTAAATGATCTTTCTATTAACACTCCAGTAAATATAACTACAACAGCAAGTATTATTCCAAATAAATCTATCATTAAAAAATCTAATAAGTATGGTGATACTACATTTATTTGATTAACCGGCTGCATCATATTAGAGTATACGTTCGCAAAATTTGGAGAACTTATTCCAGCAAATATTTTTATAATATTTAAATCCATATACCAAAATAAAAATTGACATGCGATTACTCCATATATCATAACAAGTACCATAATTAACTTAGCTAAATATATGTTGAATTTCGGTTGTGGAAGGCTTAATAATGTATATATGGTTTTACTCTTTGAATAGTAATCTCTGTACCATATAATAGTTGCATATAATAAGCAAAATAATATAGCTACGCCTAAAGCCATACTTCCGTATACGTATATATCATTTTTTGTAAATTCATTTACAAAACTATAACCTAAATTAGTTTTCAATATATCTATATTCATAGGCAAATTATTTTCTAAGCTAATCCTTTTTACAGAATCATATAAAGTTTTCATAACTCCAGCTAAGTTAGCTATCAATAATGTTCCTATAAGCAAGAAGTACAGTTTGTATATTCTTTTAAATTCTATATTATATAAAGTGAGTATCTTATTCACCTTTATATACCTCCCTCATTTTATCTATTATTGATTTTCCTTCTTCTTCACGAGTCTTTTCTGCATTGAAAACTAGAGAAAGTTTCCCCTCATCAATAAGAATTACGTCATCTGCTATCATTTCAATTTCAGCAATTTCATGAGTGGTTATTATTATACTTTGTTCATCACCTACATACTTAGTCATTACACCTAAAAAATCTTCTCGTTTAAATATATCTATTCCTGAAAATGGTTCATCTAATATAGTATACTTAGCATTTTGAGCAAAGCCTAGTATAATTTTAACCCTAGCAATATTTCCCTTTGAAAGCTCTGAAATTTTTTTATCATCAGTCAAATTGAACAATTTCAGCATATCATATGCTTTTTCTCTATCCCATTTTTTATAAAATTCTTTCATAAATTCAAAACTTTCTTTTATTGTAAGTTGTGCAAAATAGTTGTCCACATCTGGGACAAAAGCTACTTTTTCATATGTTTTATAATCTATTTTTTCTCCATCTATTAATATTTCACCTCTATCTAATTTCACAAGTCCGCATATAGATTTCAAAATAGTCGACTTTCCAACACCGTTTATTCCTAAAATGCAAGTTATCTTTCCCTCATGGATTTCAAAGGATATATTGTCTAATGCTTTTACTTTTTTGTACTTTTTACTAGCATTTTTAATTTCTATCAAATTTATCCCTCCTAAAACCTATCATTTATTATGTTTATAACTTCTTCTTTTTTAACATTTATAGCTTTCATGCTTGCTATAAACGAATCCATGGATTCATTTATCAAATCTTCCTTTATTTTTGTTATTATAGAACTATCATCCGTTATGTTACTTTGATAGTTTCTGTGAGTCGTTATTATCCCCATTTCTTCCATTTCTTTATATGCTTTTTGAACAGTATTTGGGTTTACTTTTATCATAACTGCCATATCTCTCCTTGACGGTATGATATCTCCTATTCCTAATTCCCCTATTACAATTTGTTGTTTTATATATCGTATAATCTGAATATATACTGGTTCTTTATCGTTTGGAATAAAACTCATAATTTTCACCTCCGTATCACTGTACCATGCAAATAGTACACCTCTAAGTGTATTATATATATAGTACACTCAGAGTTCAACTGTAAATTTAAGTAATAAAGTAATTTATATATATAAATACATTTAATTTGTTAACCCATACATAATAAAGCCCTCATATTTATATAAATTAATTAAGGAGGTGATTTTATTTTAGATAAACTTAAATCCTCTATGAAAAATCAATTTAATATATACGAAAACTATCAAGTGTCTAACTATAATTTTGATTTTATGGGGGAGTATATACTTACCAATTCAAAATACTTTTTAAATAAAAAGAGAGTAATTTGGTCTTATGATAATAAAGAGTATGTGTTTGCAAAAGAATTAGATAATCTGTCAATTGATTACTTAGAAAAAAACTTATTATCTTTTACTGATTTTGCTATGAAAAACCTTGTACAAGTCGATGAAAATCACATGTCTACAACCATAACTCTTTTTGTATCTACAAATCATATCGATAAAATTTTAAGATCTAAAATACCCAAGATAAAAAAAAGAAAAAGCTATATGTTAGGACTTAAAGGCTATTCATCACTCAGAATAATTCTTTTTGATAAATCCACAAATGAATTTATTTATAACTGCGATTCTAAAGATATTATTCATTTTTATAAGGAGGTTTTATTATGAATTCATTAACACTACTTTTAATAAGTGCACTTATTCTTTTTATAGGATATGTATTTTATGGTGGATATTTAGCTAAAAAATGGGGCGTAGATGATACAAGAAAAACACCCGCTCATACTAAATATGATGGGGTTGACTATGTTCCTGCTAAATCTCCAGTATTACTCGGACATCACTTTGCTTCAATTGCTGGTGCTGGTCCTATAGTAGGTCCTATCCAAGCAGCTATATTTGGTTGGATACCAGTTGCCCTTTGGGTATTAATAGGTAGTATTTTCTTTGGTGGTGTTCAAGACTTTGGTTCTTTATTTGCATCTATTAGGCATGAGGGTAAATCTATAGGTGAAATAATAGAATCCAACATGGGTAAAAAGGGTAAAAAACTCTTCGCATTATTTGCTTGGTTAACTCTAGTTTTAGTTGTTGCAGCCTTTGCAAATATAGTAGCTGATAACTTTGTTTCTACCCCACAAGCTGCTAGTGCTTCAATATTTTTTATAGTTTTAGCAATTTTGTTTGGTATAGCAGTTTATAGATTTAAAATGCCTTTAATTCCAGCTTCTGTAGTAGGTGTTCTAATGTTATTTGGATGTATTTACTTAGGTTTTTTATTTCCTATAGCTTTAAGTAAACAAACTTGGATAATATTACTTATGATCTATATTTTCATAGCTTCTGTAACTCCAGTTTGGATATTACTTCAACCTAGAGATTATCTTAACTCTTATCTATTATATGCAATGATAATTGGAGCCCTTTTAGGTATTGTTATATTAAGACCAGAAATACAAATGGATGGATTTATAGGCTTTAATGTCGGAGGCCAATACTTATTCCCTGTACTATTTGTAACCGTTGCTTGCGGAGCTATTTCAGGATTTCATTCACTTGTTGGATCTGGTACATCTTCAAAACAATTGTATAAAGAATCCGATGCTAAAAAAATAGGTTATGGAGCTATGCTTATAGAAGGTCTTCTTGCAATTGTTGCGCTTATAACTGTAGCTTATATTTCTAACAAGCAATTTGGAAGTTTATTAGGAAACGGTGGACCTGTCAACGTATTTTCTGAAGGAATCGCTAATTTCATGGCATCATTTGGCATCCCATTTGGCATAGGTAAAACATTCACATCACTTGCTATATCTGCATTTGCGCTTACATCTTTAGATACTGCTACTAGACTTGGTAGATTTATATTCCAAGAGTTTTTCGATACAAATGGATTGAACAACAAAGAAGCTACAAAAGCCAATCCACTTAGCAATATGTATGTTTCTACAACTATAACAGTTGTATGCTCTGGTCTTTTAGCTGTTATGGGATATGAAAAAATATGGCCTATATTCGGATCTGCAAACCAACTTTTAGCAGCAATAGCATTAATGGCCATAGCTATATGGCTTGCTAATTCAAATAAGAGCTTTAAAGAATTTATAATTCCTATAATTTTTATGTTTATAGTTACTATAGTATCATTATGTTTTAATATAAAAGCTAATATAGGGGTCAATTATGCACTTGTAATAATAGCAGTTCTTTTACTTGTTTTAGCTATTATATTAATAAAAGAAGCTATTATGTTTATAAAAAAAGAAAAAATAAAAAACTTTAAATAAATAAAAAATAAGCTATCTTAAAAAAGATAGCTTATTTTTTATTTATTTAAATAGTTAAAACTTAAATCTCTATAGAAGTTTGCTTGAGTTAAACTTATATATGGAATTAGCCATAAAAAACCTATTCCAAATGTAAGTGCAGATAAAATAGCCCAGCCTATAAAGCTTAACTCTATAACAAAAAATTTCCATTTATTACCCTTCATCATTTTTATACTTAATCCCATAGCTTCTATAGTACCTAAGTGCTCATGTTCTATTATTATATATGGAGTTAGCATTAAAGCTAGTTCAAGTATAGTTAAAAGTATTAACAGTACCAATATCACCAAAATTCCAAATATAAATCCTGCTCCGAATCCTGATTCTGAAAAAGTAAATACAACTGTTCCCCCTAGTGCTATACCTATTACAATAAATGTAGCTATAAATACAATTGCAGATAATATAACTGTATATATTAATGCCTTTATAAATTTACTTTTAGAAACTACAACATCTGAAAAAGAACCATTCCCAATTTTTTCAATAAACATTAAGTAAAAGTTAGGAATTCCTATAGTTATAAATACTCCAAATCCAAATGACACTACAAACATTACTAAAGCTAATAACATAGATTCTGATTGCCCTTGTAACATACTTATTATTATAGATGCTACACTATAAGATAGTGTCAATAATACAGGTATCTTCCAATTTCCCTTTAATTGACTTTTCGATAATTCTTTTAGTTGAACTCTATCGATTTTAAACGCCCCCTTATTTTTAATTTGTATGACATTTAAAACTACATACATTATATTATATTAAAAACTTTTTATTTATTGATTAAATTATTAATTTATTGATATATATATTATATAAAAAATTTTTTCGAGGTGATTTTTAATGATAACAATAATTTCCCCCGCAACAACTATGAATTTTGATATAAATACTAATTTCAAGTCTTCTACTCCTTTTTTTGAGCCTGAAGTTAAGTATCTTATATCTATTTTAAAAAAGTTAACTAGAGATGAAATAAGCACTCTAATGAATCTAAGCAATGACTTAACTAATTTAAATTTTGATAGATATCAAACGTTAGGTACTGAATCTAGCAAATACTTACAAGCTTTACTTGCTTTTGATGGTCAAGTGTTTAATTGCATTAAAGTAAATGAATTTGATGAGTCAGACTTTGAATTTGCAAATGCTCATTTAAGAATCTTATCAGGTTTGTATGGTGTACTAAAACCTTTAGATATGATACAATCTTATAGACTTGAAATGAAAGCTAAATTAAAAAATGAACAAGGAAATGATTTGTATAAATTTTGGAAAGAAAAAATAACTGATTATTTTTATCATGAATTTAATAATCAGCAAAATAAAACTTTGCTTAATTTATCATCAACTGAATATTCTAAAGCTATAAATCTTAAAAAATTATCTAAAAATTTTCAAGTTGTAAATGTAGAGTTTAAAGACTTCAAAGAAAGTAGTAATACTTATAAAGTTATAGGTATTTACTCAAAAAAAGCTAGGGGGCACCTAACTAGCTACATAATTAAAAACAAAATAGATTCTATAGAAGGTATTAAAAACTTTAATTACGATGGATATACTTTTAATGCAAATTTATCTGATAGTAATTCAATAATCTTTACTAGATAGTAACAATTATTATTTTTAGATTAAAAAGTATTATTTTGGGTATATATCATTTGACTTAAAATTTGGAGGTTTCTGACTATGAAGTATAACTACACACAAGAGTTAAATAATATATTAAATAAAACATATAAAGAAATTATTTTTAGAATGGCTGTAAGTAATGAAAATATAGATTTTTCAAAAGAAAATTTAGATAAAACAAAAAAACTACTTTTAAGTGAAAAAGTTTTTATTGGAAGTGATTTAGATAAGTTTATTATAAACTGTATCCCATCAGATCATGAGGGGAACTTATTTAGAGTATCAATATCAAAACATCATGACAGACTTCATCCAAGATTTGAAAACTATAAAGGAGAGCCTGTATCTGATTCTAGTTATTCTAAATTTGGACTTTTACTTTGGGAAGAGCATATGAACAATTTATTAATATCAGATATTCAATCATTATTTAGCCAAGAAGGGTTTGTAAACTTTGTGAATAATGACTTAGATAGTTGTTTGAAGGAGTTATCAATTAAGTTAGATAAATATAAAAATAATTCAATAAAAATAGAATTTAAAAACAAAGAAAGCTTATTGAGCACAATTGCTGATATGATAGTTAATGAATCTCTTGATTTTGAATTTGCTCATATATTAGTTGATATGGATAAACTTAGAGATGATATGGCTAAGATGTCTACTACATTTGATGTTTATAATGAATTCGATAAATTAGAGGACGATACTAAGTACTGCATAATAAATTATCCTAAATACAATTATGATGAATTAATTGAAGTATTAACAAAGGATTATGGATTTAAATTATTAAATGAAAATTGTTTATCAAAAAACAAGTAAAATAAAAGGGTAACTATATAATTTTAAGAATAAAATTTTTATAGTTACCTTTTTAATTGATTTATTATCTTTTTATTACACTACCAAAAAAGTCAACATCTATGTGATCAAACTCTACATTTGTTTTTCCTTCATAAGTAATGTATATACCATCAATCCATTTACCTTTGTAATCTCGTTGAAGTAAACTTTCAACAATTGTGTATGTTGTTACACTAGCTCCTGTACTTCCTTGAAAAAATTTATTGCCCCACAATTTGTTTTCTTTATCTTCTTTAATATTTATGTAAGCTATATTATTATCTATTTTAATTAACTCTATTGGAGCATTTTTAAATTGTAATTTTGATACTTCTTTGATAATTATATTTACTTTATCATTCATAGATAAATTATCATCGATTTTGATATCACTTATTATTTTCTTTTCACTTGTATTAGAATTCATACTTATTATTTTAGCGTCATAAGTTTTTGAATTTTTTTTCTCATTTTGCTTATCAGTACTTAAGTTACTAGATACTTGCATCTCAGATTTATTATCACCTTTAACATCAACATTGTTGTTGCATCCGCTTAAAACCAACATACATATAAATATTAAGCAAAAAACTTTTTTTAACTTTTTCATATTTATACCTCCATATTTTACATATAACATCTATTTTAATTATATGAATCAAATATAGAAATATTTTATATATTTTTAGTTGTTTATACTGCTTAATTCATTCGCCAATTCTTCATCTTCTTTAGCCCATAAGAGAGTTCTATCAACTGCTCTCTTCCATCCTTTATATAAAATAGTTCTTTTTCTATCATCCATACTCGGTGTAAATTCCTTGTCTATTTCCCATTTTTCTTTTATTTCTTCTATACTTTTGAAAAATCCTACTGAAAGACCTGCAAGATATGCAGCCCCTAAAGCTGTAGTTTCTATTATTTTGGGTCTATCAATATTCACATTTAATATATCTGATTGAAATTGCATTAAGAAGTTATTTGCACTTGCTCCTCCATCAACTCTAAGACATTTTAACTGCATTTTAGAATCCTCTTGCATAGCCATTAAAACATCTTTTGTTTGATATGCTATAGATTCTAATGTAGCTCTAACTATGTGCCCTCTTTTTGCTCCTCTTGTCAATCCAAATATAGCTCCTCTAGCATACATATCCCAATAAGGAGCCCCTAATCCTGTAAATGCAGGAACTACATAAACTCCATTAGTATCTTGAACTTGATTTGCATAGTATTCCGATTGTCCTGAATCATATATTAACCTAAGTTCATCTCTTAACCATTGAATCGATGCCCCTCCAACAAATATACTTCCTTCTAAAGCATAGTTAACTTTTCCATCTACTCCCCACGCTATAGTAGTCAATAATCCTTTTTCTGATTCAACTATCGTATCACCTGTGTTCATTAATAAAAAGCACCCAGTTCCGTAAGTATTTTTAACACTACCTTGCTCAAAACATGTTTGCCCAAACAATGCAGCTTGTTGATCTCCTGCACACCCTGCTATAGGTATTTGTGCACCAGCTAACATTTCAGAATCTGTGTATCCATAAATTTCACTAGATGGTCTAACTTCAGGCAACATACTCTTTGGTATGTTTAATTCATCTAGAATTTCTTCATCCCATTTCAAATCTTTTATATTGAAAAGCATTGTTCTTGATGCATTTGAATAATCTGTAACATGAACTTTTCCTCTAGTTAAATTCCATATAAGCCATGTATCTACAGTTCCAAATAAAAGCTCTCCATTTTCAGCTTTATCTCTTGCACCTTCTACATTTTCTAAAATCCAATTTATTTTAGTAGCTGAAAAATATGCATCTACCAAAAGTCCTGTTTTTTCTTTTATAGTAGCTTCTAAGCCTTTATCTTTTAACTTATCGCATATGTCTGCTGTTCTTCTACATTGCCACACAATAGCATTATATACCGGTTTGCCCGTATTTTTATCCCATACAATTGTAGTTTCTCTTTGATTTGTTATACCTATTGCTGCAATTTCATCAGGTCTTATAAAAGATGTTTCTAGAACTTCTCTTAGTACACCACTTTGACTTCCCCAAATTTCCATAGGATTATGTTCAACCCAAGAAGCCTTTGGGTATATTTGAGTAAACTCCTTTTGTGCAGTTGAAACTATATTACCATATTTATCAAATAATATTGCCCTTGAACTAGTAGTTCCTTGATCTAATGCTATTATATATTTTTTTTCCATAATTTATCCTCAGCGAAAGAGTATATCTTAATCAATACCTTTCACTAAATTTCATCTCCTTTCGATATACACATTTTTAAGTAAATTAATGTATATTATCAATCTAAAATTAGTCTTTTTTTGTCTAAGGTATGCTAATTAGTTTTTATTATTATTTTATTGAGCATCTCTACCTATTATAATTTGCATTAATACAATTATTCAATAGTAACATTTTCAACTAGGAATTTCAAAATTATATCTGCATATTATTAGATTTGCTATATATATAATATAATTACTGAAAATAATGTAATATTCCTTTTTTAAATTTTATTATTTTAGATATTAAATCTTAAATTTGCTTTATTATAGAAATAATTCAATTTAACTATATCTATAAATACATATGATACAAAAAATAATTTAAAATAGGTGTGAATATAATCACACCTATTTTAAATTTATTTACCCATATGGAATGTTCTATTTATAATATCTAATTGTTGCTCTTTAGTAAGTTTTGTAAAATGTACCGCATACCCAGAAACTCTTATTGTTAATCTAGGGTATTCTTCTGGTCTTTCCATTGCATCTATAAGCATCTCTCTATCAAATACATTTACATTTAGGTGATGTGCACCTTGTCCAAAATAACCATCCAACATTGCAGTTAGATTTGAAGTTCTTTCTTCTATATCTTTACCTAAAGCTCCTGGAATTATTGAAAATGTATTAGAAATTCCATCTTGAGCATGTTCATAAGGAAGTTTAGCAACCGATGATAAGGAAGCTAATGCTCCACTAACATCTCTTCCATGCATAGGATTGGCTCCTGGTGCAAATGGCTCGCCTGCTTTTCTTCCATCAGGAGTATTTCCTGTTTTCTTTCCATAAACCACATTAGAAGTAATAGTTAGTATTGATTGGGTATGATATGAATTCCTATAAGTTTTATTCTTTCTTAGTTTATTCATAAAACTTTTTACTAAATCTATAGCTATATTGTCTACTCTATCATCATTGTTACCATATTTAGGGTATTCTCCCTCTACTTCAAAATCTATAGCTATACCAGCTTCATTTCTTATTGGCTTAACTTTTGCATATTTAATAGCTGATAGAGAGTCCACACATACTGATAATCCAGCTATTCCACAAGCCATAGTTCTAAATACATCTCTATCATGTAACGCCATCTCTAAAGCTTCATAGGAATATTTATCGTGCATATAATGTATTACGTTAAGAGTATTTATATATAAATTCGCTAACCAATCTGTAAATAAATCAAACTTTTCTATCACCTCTTCATAATTTAAATACTCAGATCTTATAACCTCAAATTTAGGGCCAACTTGAATTCCTAGTTTTTCATCAATTCCACCATTTATCGAATAAAGAAGTGTTTTTGCTAAGTTAACTCTAGCTCCAAAGAATTGCATTTGTTTACCTATTCTCATAGCAGAAACACAACATGCAATTCCATAATCATCTCCCCAATAAGGTCTCATAAGGTCATCATTTTCATACTGTATAGAACTTGTATCTATTGAAACTTTAGAACAGAAATCCTTGAATCCTTTTGGTAGAGAATTTGACCATAAAACAGTTAGATTTGGCTCTGGCGATGGACCTAGTGTATACAATGTATGTAAAATTCTAAAAGAATTTTTTGTAACTAATGTTCTTCCATCTATACCCATACCTCCTATTGATTCCGTTACCCAAGTTGGATCCCCTGAAAATAAATCATTGTATTCTGGAGTTCTAAGAAACTTAACCATTCTTAACTTCATTACAAAATGATCCATTAACTCTTGAATTTTTTCCTCTGTGATTTCTCCATTTTTTAAATCTCTCTCAAAATATATATCTAGGAAAGTACTAGTTCTCCCTAATGACATTGCCGCTCCATTTTGATCTTTTATAGCTCCTAAGTACCCAAAGTATAACCATTGAACTGCTTCTCTAGAGTTTTCAGCTGGTCTTGATATATCAAACCCGTAACTTTCAGCCATTTTTTTTAGTGATTCTAACGCTTTTATTTGATCTGATATTTCTTCTCTTAATCTTATAATATCTTCATCTATTACACTTACATCTAAACTATTCTTCTGGCTAATTTTATCTTCAATTAATCTATCAACTCCATATAATGCAACACGTCTGTAGTCTCCTATAATCCTCCCTCTTCCATATGCATCAGGTAATCCAGTTATTATTCCTGATTTTCTTGCTAATCTCATTTCCTCTGTATATGCATCGAATACACCTTGATTATGAGTTTTTCTATATTTAGTGAAAATTTCTTTTACTTTTTTATCTAGTTCAAATCCATAAGCCTTACAAGATGTTTCTACCATTCTTATCCCACCATAAGGCATTATACCTCTCTTTAAAGGTTCATCTGTTTGTAATCCTACAACAACCTCTTTTTCTTTATCTATATAACCTGGTTTATAAGCATCTATCGCTGATACTGTCTTAGTATCTACATCCAAAGTTCCTCCGTTATCTCTCTCTTTCTTAAATAATATCATCATATCATCCATTAATGCGTTTGTGTTTTCTGTTGCCTCAACTAAAAAAGACCCATCTCCTTCATATGGAGTATAATTTAATTGTATAAAATCTCTAACATCAATCTCCTTACTCCACTTTCCATCTTTAAAATTTTTCCAAGCTGTATTATACATTTAGTTGCCTCCTACATATTTCTTTAAATATATCTTATAAATTTATTTACTTTATTACTTACCTTTATAATAAAATTTATACACTTCATCTTTATTTGGTAATAATTTTATAAATCTATTCTAATTTATAAATTTAAATTCATATATGTTTTTAAACAACTTATCTGATATATATTTCATATTCACATTTTTTGTAAGTTATAGGAGTTCCATTTGTTTTATCATTATCAAATTGAACAACTTCAATTTTGTGTTTACCCTCTTTTAAATCATTATCACATATAGTTAACGTAACAGAACTTTCTTTCCCTAGCTTTTCAACTGTATTTAACTTTCCATCTATATATATATAACTTACTCTAGAATCATCAAAGTCTTTTGAGCTAAGTCCAACTTGTCCCAAACCTTTTTTTTCATCTCTATATACAGTAGGAATAGAGCCATCTTCTGAATTTGAAACATGAGTAGTAACTATTATACTACCCTTACCTATATCCCCTTCCACTCCAGATGGGATTGTTTTTTCAACTTCAACTCTATTTTCAACAACTTCCTTAGAACATCCAACAGTAAATACCATCATTAAACACAATAAAAATAATAATTTTTTCATTACATCCTCCAAAATCTCAATATTATTACTCTTTAGTGTTCCCAATTTTATACAAAAAAAGCATGAATTAATATATTAATTCATGCTTTTAAAAGAATTATTTTAATAAATAATTATTAACGTAGCATTTTATATTGCCTTTTTTGACAATTATGCAAAGAAAATAACTATTTACTAAGGTTTTATTATGCAGCTTCTAATTCTTCTTCTTCGTCTTTTTCTTGTCTAGATTTTATAAATTTAAATACATAATGAACTGCCATACCTACTCCAATAGCAAATACTAAGTCAAATACTACTGTAAATGTAAAAGTTATAAGCAGTACTAAAACATCTGATTTACTTGAAGATAATAGTTCCTTAAAATGAGACCATTCTCCCATATTATATGAAACAATAATAAGTATAGCTGCTAAAGTTGTCATTGGTATTAGCTTTGCAAAAGGCATAAGAATAACCATTATAAGTAATAATGTTATAGCATGTACCATTCCTGATATAGGGCTTCGCCCCCCATTTTTTACGTTTGCAGCAGTTCTTGCTATAGCTCCAGTTGCAGGAATTCCTCCAAATAAAGAAGATGCTATATTTCCTAATCCTTGTGCTACAAGTTCCATATTTGAATCATGTTTATCATCTATCATATTATCTGAAACTACACAAGAAAGTAGTGATTCTATAGCTCCTAATAGTGCAATTGTAAGTGCTGGATTTATTAAGTTTATAATTGTTTTTACATCCATATGTGGTATTTGTGGCTTAGGTATTGAAGATGATATTTCACTAAATCTAGTACCTATTGTGTCTGTTGGTAAGTTCAATAAATTTACAGCTAATGTAGAAACTATTAGCGCTATTATTGAAGCTGGAATCTTTTTATTTACCTTAGGCCAGTAAACTAAAATTAAAATACAAGATAGACCTATTAGAAATGATGCTATATCAAAAGTAGATATGTTTTGTATATAGCTTTCAACTTTGCCTATAAACTCTGCTGGCACATCCGCTATTTTAAATCCAAAAAAATCTTTTAATTGAGTTGTAAGTAATGTTACTGCTATTCCGCTTGTAAATCCTACTGTAATTGTTTGTGGTACATATTTTATTAAAGATCCAAATCTAAGTAGTCCCATAACTACTAATATAATTCCTGCCATCATTGTAGATGTTATAAGTCCAGTTATTCCATAAGTTTTAACTACTCCATAAACAATTACAACAAATGCTCCTGTAGGTCCTCCTATTTGAACCTTACTACCACCTAGAAGAGAAATTACAAACCCTGCAAATATAGCAGTTATAAGACCTTTCTCTGGTGATACTCCTGAAGATATAGCTAATGCTATCGAAAGCGGTAAAGCTATTATAGCAACTATTATACCTGCTATTATATCTTTTCCAACTTGATCTTTAGTAAGCTCATTATCTTTAATCATTTTAAATAACTTTGGTGACACGAAAACACTTCCTTCCAAAACTAAATATTGCAACATTTAATATATTAATCCTATTTTTTGATAAAGTCCATACATAATTTTTAAAATTTGTGTTAAAAACAAAAAAGATACTCCGCAATCGAAGTATCTTTTTTGTTTTTTAAATTTCATTCAGTTTTTGAAGTAATTCGTCTAAATCTATACCATGTATATATGCAGCTTGTTCTAAAGTTTCCATTTGTGCTGAAGGACAACCTAAGCATCCCATTTCGTAAGACATTAAAACATTTACTGAGTTTGGTTTTTTATTAATTAAATCTCCTATTAAGGTATTTTTATCTATTTTCATTTTAAATTCTCCTTTAATAATAGTTCGTATTTTTCTAATTTTATTATATCTTAATATTATAATATTTTTAAACTTTTTTCCGTAACATACGTTACATTTTTAATTTTTTTGTTAATAATTAAAAGCATGAAAATCTTTATTATGGTAAAATTTTATTTTACATTAAAATTTTACATTCCCATTTATTTTCTTTTTAATGTTTTTATGATAAAATATGTTATATATTTATGCTTGCTTGAATATAAATTTAATTGTGAAACTTGTACATACTATAAATATATTTTAAATTTCAAGCATAACTTGTTATCATAATTTAAATTTGAAATAATCTAGGAGGATTAATATGAGCTTAAAAGACAAATTCGCAGCATCATACGCTAGATCTAAAACAATGTCTGGCCCTGAAAAAAAAGCTAATGAAATAATGGGGAAATTATTACTTAAAAAGAGTATTATTCCTATGATCATAATGTTAGTTGTTTGGATGACAGGTATATACTTTAAAGTTAATGGTTGGGTATTATTCGGAATCGTACTTGTTATCGCTGTTGGTACTTATTTTTACATCAAAAAACAAGGTGACAAATATCAAAACTTCAAACCTTTTGTTGGAAATTTAATAAGCCTTGAGAAAAAGGGTAAAAAAGAATATGTAGCTATAATAAAACAAGGTAAAAGAGTTGATAAGTTACAAATAAAATATGGTGGCGAAGAGTTAGAGAAAGTTAAAAAGAACCAATTAGTTCAAATAAGTTATAATAAAGATGAAAAAATTGCAATCGTTGTAACTAAATAATTTTTCAAAGGAAAAGCTTCTACTAAATTAATGTAGAAGCTTTTTTATATTACTCTTTTAATACATACTTTTTATATATTTTAAGCGCATTCGCAAGCTGATCTGGGCAAGATGATTCTCTATTTTTACATGGAATTTTTTCAAATGCTTCTATAATTTCATCAATATTCTTTCCTTCAATCAAATTTTTAATTCCTATTAAATTCCCTGCACAACCACCTTCAAATATTACATCTTTTAACATATCTCCTTCTATGTCTAATAAAATTGATTTTGAACAAACACCACTAGTATAATATCTATACATACACATCACCTTATTTTAATATTTTATACATATTTATTTATAAACAGTATAATTTATGAGGATTTTAAATATTTTTTTATAATTTATATTTTATATATATCAATTAGTAGTTATAATTATAATAATAGCTATATTTGCTCTGAATATATTAGATAGATTGTGTATATAATCTATTAGATTACCTTTTAGGATGTGATACTTATGAGTGATGTATTAAAAGAAAACAAACTAAACTTATTTAATAATTTATTTAAATTTTTATTTCTTATGTTTTGGGTTATGTTTTGGTTTATAGGAATAATCCTTACAGATTATAAATTTAATAAAATAGCAATATACTTTTTTATTGCATATAGTTCAGTTTGTATAATATATATTATTAGTTATGTAATTTATATGAAAAGTTCAAATAATTTCGAAAAAAAGATAGAAGTTTTTTATAAAATTTCAACGCTTTTATCCTTTATTTTCTCCACATTAAGTTACTATATATTCCCTATTAGTATTATGTGGTTTTTAATTAAGCTATCATTATTATTTACATATATGTATATTTCTATATTAAAAGTTTATAAATACAAACTTGAAGAAGGCGTTGTTGGTATACTAGCATCTGCTTTAATGCTATTTATGTTTCTTAGATACTAAAATTATTAGTTTTTTGAAATATTAGACATATTTAGTATTTTTTGATATTATTTATCTTAGTAGTAAAATACTATTAATAATCAAATAAAAAGGAGTTATTATAATGGAAAGAACAGTTTTAGCCACTATCGGTGAAAAGGAAATAACTAATATTGATATCGAGAATGCTTTAAAAAGCTTAGACCCATACCAAGCTATGCAATTTAATACAGAAGAAGGTAAAAAAAGATTACTAGAAGATTTAGTAAATCAAGAGTTATTCTACCTTGAAGCTAAAGACGAAAATTTACATAATGACGAAAACTTCAAAGCTGAAATGAAAAGAATAGAAGAAAATATGTTAAAACAATATTCTATAAATAAAGTTTTAGCATCTGTTAAATTAACTGATGAAGAAATAGCTAACTTCTATGAAGCTAACAAAACTAAATTTGTTAAACCTGAAACAGCATCTGCTAAACATATATTAGTTGATACTGAAGAATTAGCTAATGACTTATTAAACAAAATAAATAGTAATGAAATATCATTCGAAGAAGCAGCTAGAGAGCATTCTTCTTGCCCATCTAAAGATGCTGATGGAGATTTAGGTACTTTCCCTAGAGGACAAATGGTTCCTGAGTTCGAAGAAGCTGTATTTAATATGAATAGAGGCGACGTACAAGGTCCAGTTAAAACTCAATTCGGATATCACTTAATAAAAGTAGAAGATAGACACGAAGGTGGTCAATCTGAACTTGATGAAGTTAAGGAAGAAATAGCTAAAAGCTTAATGTACCAAAAACAAAATGAAGTTTACTCTTCAAAAATAAATGACTTAAAAGCTAAGTATAATAATTTAGTAAAATTAAACGACTAATAAAAAAAGATAACTAATGGCTAAACATTAGTTATCTTTTTTATGATTTTATCTTTTTATAGCAATATTCAATTATATCTCTTCTTTTAATTATCCCAATAAAAATATTTTGGTCATCTATAACTGGCACAAAGTTTTGGTTCATAGATTTAGATATCAAATCTTCTATATTTGCATTTATAGATACAGGTTTATTGTCCATTCTTCTTTTTACATCACATACATATACATCTTCTATGGCTTTTAATTCTAAATTTAAATCATTCTTTAGATACCATAGTAAGTCCCCCTCTGTAATAGTCCCTACATACGCACCTTCACGATTTATAATAGGTATAGCAGAATATCTATGATACTCCATCTTCTCTAATGCCTGTCTCATTGTATAGTCATCATATATATATGCTACTTCACTTTTGGGTGTTATAAAAAATAGTATATTCAAATACTACACCTCCTATTAAGTAGTATAAACTTAAAAATACATCTATCCATATTTTATCATATATTTAATAAGATTTGAATAAATTAGATTTTATTTCTAATTAAAAAAATTCACTTTGCTTAAGCGACTTTTTAATATCTTAAAATAAAAAAGCTATTTTTATTTTACTAAAAATAGCTTTTTCATTATTAATAATTAACTTTTATTAAATGGAACTTTATAGATTTATCACTCCAACCTAAATCCCAAGGAACTAATAACCTATCAGTATTGTGACACGTTACAAGTGGATATCCTTTAGAATCTACTCCCGTGACCGTAGATACATGAGTTATTCTACCATTTTTCTCATAAGCAACTATATCTCCAGGAGTCATGCTATATGCTAGCTTGTACACTTCTTCGTATGAACCTTTTCCTATTAACGATCCTCTTCCACTATATACCAAATAATTTTTAAATCCTTGGGCATTTACCCAAGCTTTAGTTCCTTCTGTTCCTTCGTAATTCCATGTTCCATTTTTCTTGAATCTTCCACTTTCAAACATAATTTGAGATGCATAGTTTGCGCAATCTCCTCCATCGGGATTGAAATCTTTATATTTTGAGTTAAACTTCATTCCATGCTCTTCATCTGCTGCAGCTCCACAATATTTATGTGCATAGTCAATTGCTTTAATCTGTTCAGTAGTTAAGTTTGAATCCTTCTTTTCTTGAGCCAATATATAATTTCTAATATCATCTGATTTTATGTTATCTAGATGAAGAGAATCTGCAAATGGATCAGTATACCATTCTTTTGTAATTATATATTCATTATCTACAATTCTCATATTAAGATAATGATATGTTCCTATCCTAAACATATTTTTCATATCTGGCTGATTCTCATAAGAATAATTGTATTCAGTAGATACAGAACATATAATTCCATATAAATTCTCCTCTTTTTCTTTTACTTTACTAATTTTAACTCTAGTTTTTATATCATTAAATTTAACACCTTGCTTATATGACCAGTTTTCTAAATATTTCATTTTAGTCACTTCTTGTTCATATGCCCATAATCCAAATTTATGATTTACATCATATAATTTTTTCAAAACATCATCATTTTTAGTCAATATAGCCTCATTTCTATGATCAAACAAATTTTCAAGTAAAAGTTGAAATTGTTCTTTTTCTGGATCTTTATTAGCTTTTACAATTTCATTTCCTCTTATAAATGCATTCAACTTTATTTCATTTTTATTGTTTAAAATAATTGTAGTAATAATACAAATTCCTGCTAATACTAATATTCTCCTTAGTTTTTTGCCTTTTGTATTTTTTACGTTCAAGTTTGTTCCTCCTATCAAATAATAGACTTTATCTTAAGAATATAGAGTATTTCAAAGCTAATATAATATTTTATATAGTTTTTACATTTTTTTAGCCAAATATAATTAAATTTATGGTATAATTGTCTAACATTAAATTAAAGGAAAGAGGTGCTCAGTTGCTAACAAAAATGAAACTGTCTAAAGTAAATAATGTTCTTACTAATAATATATATGCAAATTTTCGTTTTTTAAGTGAGGAAAATTTTGGTGATGTCTCAAAACTCTACGAAGAAGTGAGTAATTCTATGGATAATAAAAATTGGTTAAAAAGTAGAGATCATGCCGGATTAAAAAAAACCGTCGATAATGGTGGTTTTATAATTGGTTGTTATGTAGGTTTAGATCTTATTGCTTGTGCTCTTTGTGATGTCCCTAGCATAAATGATTTAGAACTTTTATCTTCTTTAGGAGTTTCTGTTGAAGACTTTAAAAGCACTTATATATCAGGTTTTGTTATGGTTCATCCTATGTACAGAGGAAATTCGCTTCAAAGTAAATTACTAGATTTAAGAATAGATATAGCTAAATCTCAACGTAAAAAATATATATTAACAGTAGCTGCTGTAGATAATATTCACAGCATAAACAATATTTTAAATAAAGGATTTGAATTTAAAACTCAACAAGAAAATGAATATGGAATTTTAAGAAACATATTCTTAAAAGATTTATTCCCTTGTGATGAAAATGAAAATTTCATAGATAACAACATTATGACTGATGTAATATAAAAGAGACCTTTGAAATAAAGGTCTCTTTTTCCACGTTGTAAGGTTCTTATATGTCTTTGTACTTCATAGTATATATTATTCATAATTGTTAATTTTGCTACACTTTAATTTGAAAGATAAGTAACACTTATTATTTATTTTTATAATATATTATTAAGTTAGTTTATACTTTTCAAGGGGGTATTTTATGAATATTAATGATAAGGCAAAAGATTTAGCATTGTGCATAAGAAATACTAGCGAGTTTAAAACTATGAATAAAGCAAAGAAAGATCTTGATAGAAATTCAACTTTAAGAAAACAATTTGATGAATATGTAAAAAAGAAAAACCTTATATATTCTAGATATAAGATAGAGGATGCATCAAAAAAAATAAGTCAATTAAATAGAGATTATGATAAATTTTTTAATCATCCTCTAGTTTCTAATTATATGAATGCAAATAGAAATTTTAATACGATGATGGAAAACTTATATAAACAAATAGAATCTGAATTAACTAAATAAAAAATAAAAGAGACGATTACGTCTCTTTTATTTTTCAAAGTGTTGATAGTCTTTTAAATTAGACCATTCTCCACCCCATGTCCACCCTCTTTTAGTAAAGGCATTATAGCATGCATCACCCTTTTTTATCATCCCCTTAATATTTTCATTTCTTTCTATGTAATCTTGACCTTTCTTAGGGCTTACAACTCCATTTTTGACCATAGGATTAATAAGAGGGTTTATATCTATAGCTAATCCTTTTGAATGGTTTGATAATACTTTTGATCCGCCTACAACCCTATAACAAAACGAAGATGTATTATTATCGGACATAGATAATTCATCATCTGCACCATAATTATCAATTATACTTACTTTTTCTATAGGATACTTATTTTCATAAAGTTCTTTAAATATATCTATAACTTCTTTCGATACCTTTTTACTAACTACCATATCTCCTATGTGTGGCTTATTATCAAATCCATAGTATGTTATTTTTAAATAATCCAAAGAATCTTTATCAACAGAATCTTTATCAGGAATAGAGTTCCCAATCATCTTTTCATATATATTATCTGGAATATTTTGAACTTCAAATAAAGGTTTAAATTCTTCTTTCTCTATTTTTTTAGTTACTTTTTCATCATTAGATTCTTTCTTTTCATTAAATGTATCACACCCAATACAAGCTAAAACCACGCAACTAATTATAGCTACGTATAAAAATTTTTTTAAAAACATTATAACTTTTCCTTTCTCTACTTAAAATTAACTATACATATATTATATTATTATTTTACGCCAAAAAAATCAAAGCTCATAGCTAATAACTATGAGCTTTGATTTTTTTATTTAATTAATCCTCTAAATTATACATCATATTGTTCATCATATTTTGCATATACATATAATAGTTCATCCACATATCTTGCATTTCTTCCATTCCCATATTTTCCATATACATATATGGCTCATCCATTGATGGATATTTATTCGCAAACTCACCCATATATTGCATTGGTTCCATATTATATATAGGATTTATATATAATCCAGTTTCCTCTTCTTTGATTAACATTATATCGTCTAAATTGCAATATTCATCATCATTTTTATTATTGTTTTGTCCATTGCAGAAGTTAAATTCACATCCACATGATTGTTTCATTTCTTTTTTAGGTTTACAATAAGTTGGACTTACATATTTAGGTTCGCATGTACAACTTGGTTTTTCTTCTTTACATGTGTTAATTGGTTTACATGATTTTTCTTCTTTGCATATATGCATTGGTTTGCATGGCTTACATGATTTCTTTTCTTTACATGGTTCTTCTATTCCTAAATCCACGTAGCAAGATTTTTTCGGCTTACAGTCTTCCATTTCATAACATCCTGCAATTTTTTCCTGGCATTTTTTCATCATATCTTCACATTTTTTAGATTTACCTTCGTATTCTTTTATCTTTTCTCCAGCAACTTTGTAGCACTTCATAGCCTTTTCATCACACTTCATAGCTTGAGAATATAGACATTTTGCTTGTTCATTTACATTTTGAGATTTTTCATATAAGCATTTCGCTTTTTCACAGTATTGTTCTGCTTCATCTCCTGCTTGTTCTGCTTCTTTGTATAAACATTTCGCTCTTGCACAAAGGTCTTCCGATTTACATAAAAGTTGATTTGCTTGTTTTCTAAGTTTCTCAGCTTCTGTTTCATTGTCCATAGATTCTTTAGCTAATTTTTTAGCTTTAGCTTCTAACGCTTTAGCTTTTTTATCAAATTCTTTAGCTTCTTCATATGACTCTACAGCCAAGCATTCACAATCTAAAGCTTTTTTAAATAATCTCTCAGCTTCTTGTGCTAACTTAACACATGTATCATCAAATTTTATTTCACAGTCATCACATGGTCCTGGAGGACAGCAAGTTGGTTCTAATTTTTTTACCGGTTCACATTTTTTATAAACTGGTTTTTTGCATGGTTCACAGTAGCTTTCTTTTTCTTTTTTTGGATTGCAACCTATATTTGCAGAACAGCTATTATAACATTTTTTCTTTTTTCTCATTGTACTCATAGCTAGTCAAAACCCCTTTGTTGTATTTTATTTTAACTAAGCAAATTAATATGCTTAATACTAATTATATGAAAGTATCTTTGTGTGGTTACTAATAATATCTAAAATATATACAAAAATTACCTTTAAATTTATTTTTTTCTTACTATAAATTTTCTTTTATTACATAAGATATATATGAATTAAAATTTATATCAAAACACTAAATTATAGTTGATTGGAGTGATTAATTTGAATAATAACAAAATAAATAATGAAAACATTAATAATCAAATTGATGATTATACTAAAAAAGGACAAGAGTATATAGAAAAAGCTGAACAAAAAGCTAATGAACTTTTGTCAAAAGCTAATGGTGTTGCACATGATGTGGTTGATAAAACAAACGACATGGCTGAAGATGTGGAAAATGCAGTAAAAAAAAAGACAACTATGAGTCTAAAGTAGACTATCCTTATGATGAATGTTGCTGTGGTACAAATTTTGAGTGTTTTGATGAACCAAAAACTACAGTTGACTATATAAAGGATTATGCTAAAGAACATCCTGTAATAACAGCTACAGCAGTTTCTGCTACAGTTTTAACAGGACTTAGCTTAGTTAGTCCAAAAACAAGAAAAGTAACTGTACCTGTTGCTAAGTATGCAGTTAAGCAACAAGCAAAATTCACATTAGGAGTTGGAATGTTAGCTATGGCTACTTACTTATCAGGTAAGTCTGACTTTAACTCTTATAACTAATAAAAAAGGAGCTTTTAAGCTCCTTTTATTTTAAATATTTCTAATATTTATTATTTGTGATTTTATATCTACATTATATTTATTTTGATTTTCTTCATTTTGTTTTATAGTTCCATTAAATTTTTTCATAGGTTCCTGATTATTATCTTGTTCATCTTCAAAGTATATATTCTCATATGCATCTAAATTAAATTCTATATTATATTTATCCGTAGGTAAATCTAAATACGTCATTCCATTTTTATTGTCTATATTTAATTTTTTTGCAATAGGAACTGTAGATTCTATGTTTATACTAGGTGAATATTTTGTTGCTATTATATTAAATGTTTCTGGTATAAAGTTTTCTATATTTTCAATAAATACATCATCAGGCATAGATTGTAAATATACTCCTGCAGTAGTACTTATATTTATATTCTTTATTCCTAATATTTCACTAGCTTTTAGATTTATATCTCCATTTGAACTTATAGTTAAGTTCTCTAAACTTTTAACTTCTTTTGGCAATGTTATTTGACTGTATTCAGTTGAAAAAGTTACTCTTTCATTTAATACATCCTTATCCGTTATAATTAGATCTCCATATCTAGTTTTAGCTTGTATGTCTACATTATTTGGAACATACACAATTATTTTATTTGAAGCTAAGTTTAGCATGTTTATTACAGCATCCCCAAATCCCTGAATTTCCATATCTATATGTCTATTTTCTTCATTCTGTTTTATATCAAATGTGTTTTCTTTGTTATCTATAGTCAGTGTATTATTATTTAAAGTACCTACTTGAACAATTTTAAGTTTGTCAGAGTTACTTTTTTTAACTTCTACATTTATGTTTTTAGTGTCTATGTCTAATTGTTTTACATCAACCTGCTTTTCATATATTGTAACTTTTTCACTTGCTTTTTTTGCACATTCATTTATATAGTTAGTTGCAAATGGTACTGCAGCTATCGATGATGATATAGTCCCTATAATTCCTATAGCAATCAATATAACTGCAAATATAGTTATTTTTTTATTCATCTATATCATCTCCTTTATAATTCATTTTGTTTTCTTTTGCATGTATATATTTTTTCTTATTTCTTAACCAGTTTATATATTGCTTATATATTTTTTTCCCTAGCTTCATAATATATAAATAAACCTGTACTACTAATATATCAAATCCTATAATTCCTATACTAGAAAATACTATAAGTGAAGCTATAGAGCTATCTAATCCAAATAATGGTCCTGAAGTTCCTAATAACGCAATAAATGCTATATTTAATGCCCCAATAGTTAATCCTGCACTTGCCATCATTAATATAAATAAAACCCAAATACACATTAATCCAAAACTCAAACAAGCTAGTAGTACTTTTATAAGTTTAGTTGATAATCCCTCATCATCATTTTTTAAATTTGGAGTTAACTTATTATTTATAACATCTTTAGTTTTATAGTAACTGTCTTTTAATCTTATTTTGACTTGGTTTACAC
>NZ_JAWDJM010000189.1:0-38545 GCF_032465715.1 Paraclostridium sp. MRS3W1
AAAATCAAAGTTTAGAGGTAGCATTTAATAGTTTAAAAACTCAAGCAGATGGAACGAAGACAGTTACAGAAAATAACTCAACAACTATAACTGTTATGCAAGGTAAAATTACAACTGCTATAAATAACACTCAAATAGTTAAAGATGGGCAAACTATACTACTTAAGGATGATTACAATCGAACTGTTGCTACTGTAAATAGTATGAATAGTACAATAGGAAGTCATACAACACAACTAAATGAGGCAACAGGTAAAATAGAAAATGTTGAAACTAAAGTTAATACAGTAGAAAGAGATTTAAATAGTATTACAGCTAGAGTATCTTCAACAGAAACTAATATAAGTACTGTTAACATCCTTGCTAACAATGCTAATAATAAGGCTCTTTCAGCAGAGCAATTAGCGAAATCTATGGCAGATAGTAAAATGATTTTTATAGATCCTAATTTTAGACAAGGATATAATAATGTTTCTTTATATAATAATGCTAACAACGGAAATGTTACCATAACTAGAATTACTAAAATTCCAGATTGTCCAACTACTTCTACACATTGTTTAGAAATAAAACATATTGGGGCAGGTAGCCCTGGTTTTGGAGGTTTCTATCAAAATATAGCATCTAGGTCAAATGCTGTTTTTATTCAAAAGTTTATAGCTAAATTACCTACTGGATATACGTTGAATACTGCATCTAATTCTATGGGAACTGGGTATACAGATAAATGGTTAACCCCTAATCAAGGTACTGATAAATGGGAAACTTACATAAGAGAAGTTAGATGTGGGGCTACTGGAACTTTTTCTAATGGAGGTCATGTTTATGTGTCTGGATCTACAACACCAACTACATCATCGCCATTAGTTTGGTATTTAGCATATTGTACTTGTTTTGATTTAACTGATAATGATGAAACTGTGAACTCATTAAAGACAGAAATTTCTACTACTACAAGTAAAGTATCTAGTATAGAAGCTAGTTTGACTAGTATCACTAGTAGAGTTTCTAATGTAGAGAGTAAGCAAACTACTACAGATGGTAAAGTAGTTTCTTTAGAAACGTGGAAAAAAGAAGCAGAGCAGAAAATAACAGATGCTTCTATCGTATCTATAGTGTCAAAGCAATTTTACTCAAAAGGAGAAACTGATAGTAAATATACAACTCAATCCCAACTTACTCAATTAGTGGATAGTTTTGAGTTTAAATTTACTAATAATACAAATGATAATCTACTTAAAAACTCTGCCTTTTTAAATGACTTGAAATCATGGGGTAAAAATAGTGGTGGTAATATTACGATTTATTCAGATAGTAATTTCAAAGAAGGAAATTCTATAAAACTTGACTTAACTCAAGAAAATCAAGGATTATTTCAAACCGATATTGATTGCTCAAATGGATTAGCTATAAGAATATATGCTAATGCATCTAGGCCTATAGATATTCGTTTTGGCATAGAAGGTGTATTAACTCAAATTGTGAGAATAGGAGATGGTTCTTGGAAAGAATTAAAACTTATAATACCTCCTACCTCTAATACGGGAGCTTTTATATTTTATACAAAAGCAGGTGGGTCACATACTATATATGCAAATAGATTTAAAGTTCAAACTGGAAATAGTTGTACTCCTTGGAGTAGCCATCAGAGTGAAGTTTATTCTACTGTAACTAAAATAGATACAGATGGGATTCATATGGATTGTGTAGAGGCAAATAACCGAGTTGATATAGATACAGGTGGAATGTATATAACTGATAAATCTACTAATCAAAGACTTTTAAATGCAACTGGGTATGGAATAACTGTTAGAGGTGGCAGATTTTATGTTGATGATCCTAAAAATGGCTACACTTTGCTTTGGGGTAGAGATATAGTTATCAATGGAGGAAGAGCAGTTGTTGGAACTAACTTCAACCCAGAATCACCACTTGCTCCAAATAAAATGTATCTTAACTACAATAATGACTTCAAAAATGGAGTTGAGATAGGAGGAAAATTAACTAACAATGGTAAAGATATTCTTGCTGTAATAAATATGATGAAGCAAGAAAGTGGATACTTACACTTAACTAATGGAATGATTCTTCAATGGGGAAGATTAAGTTCTACTATAGCTAATGGAGATACAGTTCAAGCAACTGTGGGATTTCCAATAGGATTCCCCACTAAATGTTGTTCTGTATCTGCAACAATAACTGGAGTAGATGGGCAAGGTGATTTAGCAGCTAGATATAATGGAGCATTAAAGGTTGTGAATAATTCATATGGAGTATTCTTTGCAAGAAACGTAACTCCTGAAAAATGGGGTTCTACTATGGAAATAAGTTATATAGCCATTGGCTATTAAGGGAGATTTTATGAATGAAAAAGTAAAAGAACATATGATAGATGTTCACGAAAAACGTATTAATAATCATTCTGAAAGAATAGATAAACTAGAACAAAGCGATGTAAAAAGAGATATACAAATAGAAAACTTATGTAAGAGTATAGAAGGACTTACAGCTTCGATTGAATGGGCTTTAGGCTTATTTGCAGGAAGTTTTGTTGGGTTCTTTTTTTATGCAGTACAAAATCATTTATTTAAATAAAAGGAGAGATTGATTATGAAGAAAAGATTTAAAAATCCATACTTTTGGTTAGGATTAGGTGGAGTTATATTTTCATCAGCTGGAGTTGATTTTAACACTTTAACAAGTTGGAACTTATTAGGAGAAGCTTTATTAAATATATTAGCTAATCCAGTTGCAGTTGTGGCTATAGCAGCTGCTATTACAGGAGTATTTGTAGACCCTAGTACAAAAGGTTTAAAAGATAATAAATAAATTTAAAATAATTTATTAATAATGTTTAAATTATTTACCAATAAAAGGCTATTGATTTGACTGGATACAGTCTTTTTTTATTGTCTTTTTAAATAAAATAATATAAAAAAATTAGGAGGATTTAATTATGAAAAAGAATATGACAGATGCAGGACATGGAGGATATGATTCAGGAGCTCCAGGGGTACATGGATGTTTAGAAAAGGATATAGTTTTAGATATAAATAACAGAGTAGAGACATACTTAAAAAGTCAAGATATAGAAAATACAAATACTAGAACTACAGATGTATTTGTAACTTTAAATGACAGAACTAATAGAGCTAACAGCTTAGGAGTAAATTCATTTGTATCTATGCATTGTAACTCTTCAGACAACTCAAGTGCTCAAGGACTAGAAACTTATTGCTATAAATTTGCATATAGACCTTTAGCTGATGTTATACACTCAGAGTTAATATCAGATGGACTTTATACTAAGAATAGAGGTGTTAAGGAGGGTAACTTACATGTTATTAGAGAAACTAACATGGATGCTTGTTTAGTTGAATTAGGCTTTATAACTAATGAAGAAGATTATAATTTAATAATGAACAATAAAGATAGATTTGCTAAAGCTATAGCTAAAGGTATATGTAAGTTTAATGGAGTTACTTGGAAAGAATCTGGATCACTAGGTGAAGAATTTGCAAATGGAGATTACTCAGGAAGAAAAGCTAGAGTTACAGCAGATGTTTTAAATGTAAGATGGGATAGAGGTACTGAATATGATATTATAGGACAAGTTAAAAATGGTTATATAGTTAACTTACAATACTGCCTAAATGATTGGGTAAGTATAGAAGGGTTTAATGGTAATAAAGGACTTGGTTATGTTAATACTAATTATTTAGAACTTTTATAGAAGTTTTAAATAAACTCTGTTATTAAGATAATTAACAATAAATGTATGCAGAATATATTGAGATTTATTAGTTAATTATCTTAATAATAAAGAAAAGTTTATACAAATTCAATTTTTAATAATTTAGTATATTACAAAAATTAAAATATTTGATGAGGCTTTTTATTTCCAAGTATTGTAAAAGTATACAAAATAACTTAATATAATATATGTTAAGTGTGAATACAACTTAAAATAAAGGGTAAGGAGCAATATAATGTCAAAAAAAATTAACTATGAGTTTTTACTACTACAATCTATAGGGATTATATTAGTTGTTTTAGGCCATAAAGGGGGAGTGTCCCTGTTTTCAGAGTGGTTTCCTATATACTCATTTCACATGCCATTATTTATTTTTATATCAGGATACTTTTACAGAACAAATAATGAAGAAGATTTAAGAACTTATATAGTAAAAAAATTCAAAAGTCTAATGATACCATATTTTATATGGAATTTTATATATGGAATAATAGTAAATATATTACTGTATTATAATATAGTTGACTTTGGGACAAGCATTAACTTTAGATCATTATTTATAGATCCTTGGATAACAGGACATCAATTTGGATTAAATGTGGCAACTTGGTTTGTTCCAGCATTATTTATAATTCAGATTATTTATGTGGCATTAAGAAAAGCATTTACGTATATTAAATTTAACAATGAATATTTTATTTTAAGTATTCTTATGATTATAGGTGCTATAGGGGTAGCATTTGCTAACAAAGGATATACAGGAGATAAATACTTAACTATTGTTAGGACTATGTTTTTGATTCCATTCTATCAAATGGGATACTTATATAAAATAAAGTTAGAAAATAAATACAATATTAATAGTATAGTGTATTTTATAATTTTATTTATAGTTCAATTTATATTATTTAAAAAATATAGTCAATTACCATTTAGTGCAGTATTTTGTAATGAGTTTAACAGAGACAACATATTTTTGCCTTATTTAACATCTATAACAGGAATTATGTTTTGGCTAAGAATATGTAAAATTTTAGTGTCTTCAGTAGGTGAAAATAAAATTACAAAATATATAGGAAGCAACACTTTTACAATTATGACCCATCACCAGTTTGTATTTTTTTTAATGAACCTATTCTTTGCTAGCACAGCAAATATTTTAAATTTAGAAGGATTTAATTTTGATCAGTTTAGAACTAATATTTGGTATGCTTATGATGCAGGAGATCAGAGGTTTTTAGTATTTTATGTAATAGCAGGAGTATCGGTACCCTTAATTGTAAAGCTATATACGGAAAAAATTATGAGGAATGAAAAAATACAACTTATTAAGAGTTCTTTTTTATCAAAGTTTAATAAACGCACTTTTAATAAGTATGATCTAGATTAATATAAAATAATAAATAAAAAAAGGCTAGGATAAATCCTAGCCTTTTTTATTTTTTTAAATTAAGATGATTCCTATATAGGACATATAAATTTGAATAAAAAACCAGGGCATTCATGTGTAAGTCCTGGTTACTTTTTATTATATTCCAAGTAATTGTTTTTTATTTTTGTCAAATTCTTCTTTAGTTATAGCATCTATATCTAATAACTCTTTATATTCCTTTATCTGTTGAGGAATAGATTTTTCTTTAATATCTATATTAGATTTATTTCCTAAATTATCTATATCAAGAGTATCTTCAAGCATTGCTTTGAATCGATTTAGCCCCTTTAATATTTCGTTGTATTTTATTTGAGCTTGATTAGTTTCATATGATGAATACCTAAAAATTAGTTCTTCTGTACATTCATTTGTGTGAATATATACAATTATTGATTCAATAAGCTCTTTATTGTAATTTGTTGTGTGTTGATATGAAGTCCCTTTTATTGCTTTATTGACTCTAATGTCTACATTAATTGTAGAATCGAAATTTATAATTTTTTCAATTGCAAAATTATTATATCCGATTAAAATCGATTTATCTTTAAGAACAATTAACTGACTATCATAACTATATTTACTTAAGTTAATATCTATATTTTTGACTCCTCCAATTCTATCAATAACATATTTACTTCTATCTACGCTTGAAGCATCCATTTCAGATTGAGCTGATTTTTTCGTAGAAATTTCTGAGTAAATTATATATACACCTAATACAATCCATATAGATCCATACATATTAACTTTAATTACAACAGCTAATCCAAATAATATTGCCAATATGCCGTATACCAATTTTATATACCCCCTTATGTATAATCACATATACCTATTTTTACTGATTCCATTATACAATATCAAACTTATAATATTAAAATCAACAAATATATGGAATTTTATGTTAAAAATGGAGTGAGATATAGTTTGAATTTAAGTTTTTAAAACTTTTTAAAGAAATAAAAAGAAATAAAAGTATAATTTTCATGTAAAAATAAGAAAGATGTCCTTCAGGATACATCTTTTTATAGTTCTAAATATCCAATAGCATTATAAAGAGATAAGTATTTGATATTTTTACTGTCATCATAGAACTGATTATTGGTTATCAGTTCTATGATGACAGTTATCTTAATCTAGTTTTGGATTTATTACAATATCCAATTTTGACTTTTTAGAACCGGGTTCTTTATAGTAATCAATATAATCTATAACAGACCTTAATAAATCATTTCTTTCGCTCATTAAATCAGTTTTATAGTAAAGATCAAGTACATCTTCAACAGAAGGAATAATATCATCTATTGATACATTTACCTTTTGTTCTTTAGCTATGTCTTTTTTTACTGATTCAATATTAAATTTATTAGTTTCAATTTTATCAGTTAAAGTTTTTGATCTATCTAAATAAGTATCAACATCATATATTCCTCGTTCTAATAAGTTATGCAGATTTTCTTTTTGCTTAACTAAAGTTTCATATTCAGAATTAAGGTTTTTAAGCAATTTATTATAAGCATCTAAATTAGAATTAGAATTATCAATTGAAGGTATATTTTTAAAATTAGTTTTATAAACCTTCACCCATTCTCGAAGTTGTTTGATTACTTCTTCTTCAACTATGTAAAGTTTAGATCCTCTATTCATACCGCAATTAGTACATCTAATAAATTTCTCATAAACATTTTTAGAAGTGGAACTTCTAGCTAGCATTTTATGACCGCAACAACGACAAATAATCAGACCGGCAAGTGGATTAGTTATTTCTTTAAATACGGGAGTCGGTAAAATTGCATTTCCTTTCAAGACACGCTGAGCCTTATTCCAAATATCTTCACTTATTATAGGATCATGTAGGCCCTTTGATTCTATAATTTCATCCTGACTTCGTGGTTTAGAAGATGTTTTTGTTCTTTCAATTTTATTCCAAACAACATAGCCTGCATAAGTTTTATTTTTTATTATATCCCGTACACCTTTTTCATACCATGAGCGACCTGTAGTTGTTTTTAAACCTAAAGAGTTGAGATGATTAGCAACTTTAGATGCTCCATTTCCATCAGTATATAACTTAAAAATAAGTTTAACTACATTAGCTTTTTCTTCATCTATAACCATCGACTTTTTGCCATTTTCATCAAATATAAACTTATAACCATAAGGAGGTTTAGAAGCTATAAATTTGCCCTCTTCAACGCTTTTTATTCTACCTCTTTGCATACGTCTAGTTATTAATTTAAGCTCCTTACGAGCCATAAATGCTTCAAATTCAGAATACTCTTCATCAAATTCATTAGTTAAATCATATGTTTTTCTAGGCGTTATAATTTTAGTTTTAGATTTTTTAAATGTTTCAAGTATAAGACCTTGGTCCTGCATATTACCTCTACCAAGTCTATCTATATCCATAACTAAAACAGAATCATAGAAGTTATTCTTTACTTCTTCTAAAAGTTCTAACATTTTAGGTCTATAAGCGATGCTTTCACCAGATACTAGTTCTTCTTTTATTTCTACTATATTTAAATTTTGTTCTTTTGCTACTTTTAATAGAGTAGATCTGTGTCTACTTAACGTTTCAAATTCACCTTGTTTTTCTGCTTCTTCATCTGAACGAGATTTTCTTAAGTAAATACAAGTTTTCAAGACAAACGCCCCCTTTTATATGTATAAATATAATATTATATTAAAATATATATTAGTAAACTGCAATGATTAATCGAAAGTATGTTCTTTTTTGATAGGAAAATAAATAAAAAAACTTTAAATGACAAATTTTTACAAAATACGATTTTTAACTTTGGTATACTATTTGTTATAAGAAATAAAATATGGAGGTTTTTATGATAAAAAAAAGAATAAAAAGCATACTTATTATGTCTATGCTAGTTGTAGGATTAACTGGATGTGCAAAAGAAGTTAAACAAGGGTCTGTAGAAGCTAATAAGCAGACTAAGCAAGAAGAATCAACAAATGATAATACCGCAAAAGTTGTAAAAGAAAATGGTATGGTGAAAACACCTGTTTTCACAAATAAAAATCTTAACTTATCAGGAGAAGTAGGCGGAGTAAAATATAATTATAAAGAAGTTCAGATTTCTGACGTAAAACTCGAAACAGAGGAAGCAGCTTCTATGTTTGATGCTAAAAAAGGTGATGAAGTTGTAGCAATTGTATTTAAGGCTGAAGTAGAAAATACTAATGATAAAGACGTTAGTTTTTATATAGACCAATCAAAGTTAATTACTAATACAAAACAACAAGTTGAGCCTAATATGATTTTAAGTGACGATGTAGGCGGAGATTTATTAGGAAAAGTAAAAAAAGAAGGAAATATAATTTATATATTAAAAAATGATAAAGCTAAAGATTTAAAAACTCTAGAGCTAAGAATAGATGCTCCTGTAGATGCTAATACATTTGAATCTTTAGGAGATAATGTTAAGTTAAATTTAAATGTTAATTAATAAAATAAAAAAAGATGTAGGATAACAACTACATCTTTTTTATTTTATATCTATTAACTCAATAATTCTAAATGTTGGAGAAAATGATATGTTATAATTATCTATTTGAGTAGATACCCCATATTTACTCTTATAGCACTCCAAGGTTTCCTCTAAAAAGGAGATTGTTACATCTAAAAATTCAGCCATCTCTTCTTTAGATCTGCAACGATTTTTCCATGCATTAATAAGCCCATTCAATCCAATTAACTTATCATATGAAAACAACCTAGCTTTATATTCTTGCTTTGAGTTTGATATATCATTTAAATCCAATATATTTCCATAGCTTGTATAGTGGTGAGACAGTTCTTCAGCCAATACACAGGCTTTTTCTTTATTTGTAGTTAATCTATTTTTATTAATAGCAATTTTACCATCATAGTATAAACCATCAGAATTAGATTTAAGACCGACCTCTTTTAAAATTATATTATTTTCATATGCCTCTTGTTGTAACTCCTCATATATATTCACATAATTCACCTAGCTTTTACCAATTATCCATATCTTCTATGTCTTGCATAATTTTATCCATTTCACCGTGCTCAGTTAAATGATCGTTATGAGCAGCTATTGTTTTTATATCAGAGGATGATGGATCTTTTATGTAAGATGGAATAAGAGTCAATTCAGAGACTCTTTTAATTGCTTCATCTTTTCCAGTTTCATTAAGATTATTAAAACTATTTAGCAACTTACGTTCTTTAATAGATATTGTATTTTTATTTTGTATATTTAAATTTTTATTATTGATATCTTCCCAACCCATTAAATATGCTGGTGATATATCTAAAGCATTTGCAAATTCTTTTAGCTTTTCAATATCTAAACTTTTTATATGACCATCCTCATATCTCTTTATAGTACTTTCATGCAAGTTTACCTTTCTTCCTAAATCAACTCTAGACATTTTTAAGTTTTTTCTAGCATTGAAAATTTTGAGACCTACATCTGCATTGAAATCAGTCATTTCAACAACTCCTTACAATAGTGATTTTAATTATATATTATAGCAAACTTTAATAGGATGCAAGAAAAATTAATCAAAAACAAAAAAAACTTGCATAAAAGTATTGACAGTAAATAAAAACAAGACTATTATTAAAATATAACTTGCATGGGATGCAAGAAAAAAGGGGGTGGATACATGAAGCTAGATAAAGTTAAAGGCAAGCTTAGAGAAAATAACATAACATATGATGAATTTTCTTCGATGATTGGAATGAGTGTAACAACATTTAATAATAAAATAAATGGTAAGAATAGGTTTTATATTGATGAAATAAAAAAAATATCAAAAATATTAAACTTTACAGACGAAGAAAAAATAGATATTTTTTTAAATTGAAACTTGCATGATATGCAAGATAAAGAGGGAGGTTAATATGGATAACTTACAGATTTTCAACAATAGTGAATTTGGTCAAATAAGAGTAATAGAAAAAGAAGGAAAAATACTTGCCGTTGGGAGTGATGTAGCAAAGTCACTAGGATACTCAATACCAAGTAAGGCAGTAAATACACATTGTAAAGGGGTTTCCAAAATGGAAGTACCTACAAATGGTGGAACTCAAGAGATGTTAGTAATAACAGAAGGAGATATATACAGATTAATTTCAAAGTCTAAATTACCAAGTGCAGAAATATTTGAAAGTTGGGTATTTGATGATGTTCTGCCACAAATAAGAAAAACAGGTGGATACATACCAACCAATGAAGAAGAAGATGAAACTGAAATATTAGCAAAAGCTGTAATGATAGCACAAAAGACAATAGAGAAAAAAGATGAATTATTAAAAGAAAAGACTAGGGAGCTTGAAGAAAAGAATAAGTTCATAAACCAAATAGCATCATCACAAAATACATTGTTGGTTAGAGAGGTAGCAAAGGTAATTTCATCTAAAGAAGGTGGAATAGTTATAGGAGAGAAAAAACTATATCAAAAGTTAAGAGATTGGGAATTAATATTTAAAAATAAAAATGAACCTCAGCAAAGATATATAAAGCAAGGTTTATTTGAGCTAACAGAAGGTGTAAGAAATACATCAACAGGAACTTTTACATATCAAACCATGAGAGTTACAGGCAAAGGTCAAGAATATATATTAAATAGATTATTAAAAGAAGAACAAATAAATAGCCAGTGGGCATAGGAGGTAGACTATGATAAAGCATTATATAACAAAGTACAAAGAGAATAACCAAAGATACGCAGAAGCATGGATACAATTAAATTTATTTAATAAAACATTCTGCATATCTAGGAAAAAAATTAAACTTTAATTATTTTTTAGTCCACTTATTTCCAGGTTTTTGAGTTGGAGGTAGTCTATCTCCAGAATCAATATTAACAACTCTTGGATTATTAACTTGACCACCTCTAGGACCGACTTCAACATAAGTACCAGAAGGCTTATTATCGGTACCTGGTTTAATTAGTTCTTTCATAAATAACACCACCTTTTAATTATATTTGGAATATTATTCCATAAAATATTATATCAAAAACAAATTACAAAAAGTTACATAAAAATACAAAATATAAATAGATGATAATAAATCAAGGAGGAATTATGACAGTTAAATTAGACTTAAAAAAATTAAAACTAGTAGTTATAAGTAGAGGATACTCAGTCAATGAAATAGCAGAAAGAGCAGGATTAGCAAGGCAAACAATATCAAGGCTATTAAATAATGAAAAGTCAGTTAGAACATCTACAGCAGGAAAACTAGCTAAAGCTTTAGAGATAGATATTGAAAGCATAATTCTAGAATAGGACAATTTTAGAAATTCATATAATTTATAAAGGGGATGAGGAGTTTGAAAAGAGGTATTTTTAAAACAGAAACAGAGAGAGCAACAATAACTATTGTACCTCCACATATTAGATTAGGAAGAGAACAAACGCAAGAAGAAATAGATGAAATATTACAACAGATAAATTTAGTAAATTATAGGATTGCTTCAAGATTATATAAAGAAGGAAAACTAGCTACTAATAAATAGTAGCTATATACATAAATTTGGGACAAGGAGATAAATAAATGAATATGAATAAAACTTTATTTGAATTAACTATAGGAGACTGTATAGAACTTTACACTAAGAAAAATTGGGTTTTAGTTTATGCAGATGGACAGTTTGCAGGAATGGAACTTGAGAGAAAGTAGGTGATTGATAATGAGTTCTAATGAAAACATAAAAGAGTTATTAAAAACTATGTTAAGTATAAAAAAAGAAATGCAAATTTTAGAAAACTCAATAAAAGGAGCTACAAAACTTGATGATTTGGATTATGTAGAAACTGATTTTGAAGATTTAAAAGACCAGATTTTAATACTAGAAGAAGAATTAGAAGAATGGAATGAAGCTGAAGGTAAATTTCAAACATCACAAATAGACCAAGAACCAATAAGCTGCGACACTTATGAATTAGGTCCTTGGCAATAACAAGAATTAATAGGAGGATACCATATTATGAATGAAATTGCAACTCTATCTCAAAGTGAAAGATTTAGAAAGTATTTAGATGCAAAAGTAATAGCGGATACGAAACTAATGTCAAAAGAAGAATGGCTTAAAAGTAGACAAGCAGGAATTGGGGGAAGCGATGCATCTGCAATAGCAGGTTTAAATCCTTGGAAAAGCTCAATACAGCTATACATGGATAAAAAAGAAGATAATCCAAAAGAAATTAAATCTCTAAGGATGGAACTAGGAAATAGATTAGAGGGAGTAGTAGCAGAATTATTTACAGAAGAAACTGGATTAAAAGTAAGAAATGTAAATGGAATACTTAAGAACGAACAATATCCATTTGCACTAGCAAATATAGATAGAGCAATAGTTGGAGAAAAAGCCTTTTTAGAGTGTAAGACAACTAACTCATTTGCACTTAAAGAATGGGAAGAAGGAGTACCTCCACATTATGAAATACAATGCTTACACTACATGGCAATAACAGGAGCAACACACTGCTATATAGCAGCACTAATAGGTAATAGTGATTTTATATGGCACAAGATAGAAAGAGATCAAGAAACTATAGATTACCTTATGCAAATAGAAAACGAGTTTTGGGAAGAAAACATATTAAAAGATACAGTCCCTTTACCAGATGGAACAGATGCTTACTCAGAGTATTTAAAAGAAAAGTATAAGAAATCAAATGGACAAGAAATAGAATTGCATTTATTAAAGGGTGGACCACAAAAGCTTTTAAGATATGACGAAATAGTTTCAGATATAAAGACTCTTGAAAGTGAAAAGAAACTTATAGAGCAAGAAATACAACTTCATATGGAAGAGTTTGAGGTTGCAAAGATAGGTAATAGAAAAATAACTTGGAAAAACTCAAGTAGAACTTCTATAGATAGTAAAAAGTTAAAATCTGAAATGCCAGAAATAGCAGAACAATTTATGAAAACTAGTACTTCAAGAACTTTTAGAATAAATAAATAAAAAAGGATGGTAAATAAAAATGGCAGATTTAAAAAATAAATTAGCAAATAAAGCATCAGGAACAGTAACTAAAACAAGTCCTAATGCAGGGATGAAACAATTAATGAAAAGTATGTCTAAAGAAATAGAAGCAGCGCTACCAAGTCATATGTCTAGTGAAAGATTTCAAAGGGTTGCTCTTACAGCTTTCGGAAATAATCCAAAACTTATGAATTGTGATCCTATGAGTTTTATAGCTGCAATGATGGATTCAGCTCAATTAGGATTAGAACCAAATACTCCGCTAGGACAAGCGTATTTAATACCATATGGAACGAAAGTTCAATTTCAAGTTGGATATAAAGGATTATTAGAATTAGCCTTAAGAAGTGGAAAAATAAAGACTCTATACGCTCATGAGGTTAGAGAAAATGACACATTCGAAGTTAAATATGGATTACATCAAGATTTAATACATGAACCAGTTTTAAAAGGTAATAGAGGTGAAGTAATAGGATATTATGCAGTTTACCACTTAGATACAGGAGGACATAGTTTTGTATTTATGACAAAAGATGAAGTTTTAGAACATGCAAAAGGAAAAAGTAAAACTTTTAATAATGGACCTTGGCAAACAGACTTTGATGCAATGGCAAAGAAAACAGTTATAAAACAGCTTTTAAAGTATGCTCCACTAAGCATAGAAATGCAAAAGGCAGTAAGCTCAGATGAAACGGTTAAATCTAAAATAGATGAAGATATGAGTTTAGTAGTAGACGAATCAGATTCTATAGAAGCTAACTTCGAGATAAAAGAAGATGAAGATGGACAATTAGATGTGGATCTAAAGTAATGGGATTCATAAAAGAAGTAGGAGTATACTACTTGCTCTTACTTCTACTGATAGCAATTAACAAAAGAAGAAGGTGAGATAAATGGCTAATAAAAAATACTACTGGCTAAAGCTAAAAGAAGATTTCTTTAGGCAGAAAGAAATTAAAAAACTTAGAAGAATAGCCGGTGGAGACACTTACACGATAATATATTTAAAAATGCTTCTACTAGCTTTGAAGAATGACAATAAATTATATTTTGAAGGAGTAGAAGAAGATTTCGCAGATGAACTTGCATTAGAGCTTGATGAAGATGAAGAAAATGTAAAAATGACATTAGCCTTTTTACAAAACCAAAGATTAATAGAAATGATAAGTGAAGATGAATATGTATTACCTCAGTGTAAAAGTATGACAGGTGTTGAAAGCTCTAGTGCTGAGCGTGTTCGTAGACATAGATTAAAGCAAAAAGAACAGGAAAAAGCGTTACAATGTAACACTGATGTAACCGACAGTAACAAAAATGTAGCGACAGAGATAGAGACAGAGACAGAGAAAGAGATAGATATAGAACAACAACATATAAAACCGGTTGTTGTTGATAACGAAATAGAAAGAAGCTTAGTTATTGTTGAATTAAAAAAAGCTTATAACCAACTTGGAGATAAAGACATAAAAAAAATAGCTGATACGTTATCAGCTAAAAGGGAGAATTACGACTTAGACTATCTCAAAGAAAAGATTGAGCTTTCTAAGAGACAATCTAATATTAGAAATCTAGTCGGATTTCTTATAAAGGCAATAAATAAAGATTTTACTAGTGAAAGTATATCCAACTTTGATAAAAGTAATTCAGATAGAAAGCAAAATCCTAAAGTTCATAATTTTATCGGTAGTGATGGTTATAGTAAGTATTCTGAGGAAGAACTTGAAAAAATGATATTAGAAAATCAAAAACATAAATTTAAATAGGGAAGATTAATCCCTTCTGGAGAATAAGGGGGAATAAGAAATGGATCACACTAACATATATGATTTTGAATTGACAGATAATTATATGGCTTTGTTAGCTTGTATATTAAATCCAAAATTAAGCATAGGAAAAGCTGTAAAATATATAACTTTAGAAGATGTAAAAGATAAAAATGGCGGGGAATATAGACAACCGAGTAAGCCAAGAAAGAAACATAAATATAGAGTCAAGGTAATAGATGAAGTTGAAAACAAAGAATATGATTTTGATAACTTAACAGATTGCTGCGAGTTTTTAAATATAAGAAGAGCGGATATAACAACTTATATAAAACTTAATAGAAGATTTAAAAAGAGATACAGAATAATAGGTTTAGATCCTATAAGGAAAGTTATTAGAAAGCCTTTGATAGTTGAAGATACTATAAATAATAAAACTATGGAGTTTGAAAGTGTAAATAAAGCATGTAAATATTTAGGAGCTACTAGACACGCAGTAAATGAAGTTATAGCAGCTGGGAGATTATTTAGAAAAAGATACAAAATCACATATAAAGAGGGGGTTGGGAGTAATGAGTAAAGTCATTGATTTAAACTATGTAAAAAAAGAACAAAAAAGCTTTATAGAACATTTAAAAAGTGTTGAAGGTATAAATTATCAAGAAGATAAATTTCAGGTACCTATGTGGCTCACATTAGCTTTGATTAGTGAATTGATAGAGGTACTTAATGAAACTAAGATACATAAATGGTGGGACAGACTTCCAGTTAATGAAGAGAAGCTAAAAGAAGAATTGTCGGACCTACTAAGTCACATAGGCAACTTAGCAAATGAATTAGATGCAGATTTAATAGTAACTGTTGATGAAGTTCAAACAACTAGCTTAGAAAGACAGTTTATATATTTAGCTTATAAGATAACAACATTGCCCTGGAAAAAGATGTTTGGTAGACATAAGCTAGATACTTTAACAATTAAATATGTAGAACTTGTATATTCATTAGGATTAGATATGGATCAGATAAAAGAAGCTTACTTTAAGAAGATGGACAAGAACTATCTAAATCCTAAGTTTATGGAGAGTTGATATGAAAAAAGAAACTACTATAACAAGTATAAAAGATACATTCTTTAAGGCAAGTGATGACAAAACATATCCTAATTATATGGCATTAGCACAGTGTATATGTGGAAAAGAGATAAACGGAGAAATAAGGTATCCAATTAGCCCAGATAAGGTAATGACTGCCTGGGGAATAAAAGGTAGAGAAGAATAGGGGGAGTGAGTAGCAGATGAAAATAAAATTACCATTTGTTTTAAGGAGTACTTATGAAAGAGAAACTAATGAGTTAGTTTCAGATATAAAGGTTTTAGAAGGTGTAAAAGATGCATCTAATAAAAAGATAGAAAGTTTAAAGTCAGATTTACAAGAACTTAAAGATTTAAGTTACTTGACAGTTAGAGAGAAATATAGAGAGATTGAGGAATTAAAACTAGAGCTAGAAAAAAGAGACAAGCAAATCAAAGGTATGGAATGGTGCATCCAGGAGAGAGACAAAGAACTAGATAAGGTAAAAATATTTAATATGGATCTATACAAGAAAGTTGAGTTAGCAGGTGAAATGTATAGACAGTTTAAAGATAGGGTTGATAAGGCTTGCGAGATTGAGTTTGTAACTAGAACTATCACACATGAAGATATTAAGAAGTTTATGAAAGTAGAAGATATAATCCATCTATACGCTCTGGTAGGGATTGCAGGCAAATAGTTATGATTGGATATTACAGATGATAATTAAATTATAAATAAAAATTAGATATGTAAGACATAAAAAACAGTAAAGCGGGATTTTATTTTCCCGCTCCACCTATAATCTGTCTAAGCTTATTTGAGCTGTCATAACCTGAAGAAAATGAAACAATAGCATCAATTAAATTATCAGCATCTTTAGTTTCAAAATATGCTTTTAGCCTACTTAAAGAAATTTTATAATAATTTAATATGGATTGCATAGATAGAATTACATCATTATCTCTTTGAGGAAGTTTTGCTGTTTCAGCAGTTAAAGTGTTAATTGCTGCTTCTATAAATTTAATATCCTTTTCAACTTTATCTTCTTTATAGTTTCCTGCAGCTACATATTTAATTAGAAGGTACATATTATTATCAATCAATTCTAGGTCTTTAATCAATCGATTGCTAACCGGAACAGGAGCAGAAACATTACAAGCATTAGAAAAACTTATAGTGCTTGTAAATAAAATTAAAGTTATAGCAAAAACAATATTTAGCTTTTTCCAAGACATAAATTCACATCCTTTTTACAAGTAGTATATGTAGAAATAAGTAAATTATAGGTTTGGAAAATTTTAAATAAAATTTAATAATTTAAGGAGATTGATATGAAAGTTAATTTTACGATAGATGGGGAAGCAAAAGGAAAAGAGCGCCCAAAATTTTCAACTCAAAATGGTAGAGCATTTACACCAGAGCAAACTAAGCATTATGAAAATTGGGTAAAGTTATTATACAGAACTACAGTTAAGCACTACTTTGAAGGTAATGTGAAAATGTCTATAGTTTGTTATTACGGAATTACTAAAAAAGATATAAATGCTATAGCTAAAAATAATATAAAAACTAAAGAGTTTAAAGAAGCTAGAGCTAAGTTAGATGGAGTTATAAGACCAACTAAGAAACCAGATTTAGATAATGTTATAAAGGTTATAGCTGATAGCTTAAATGGAATAGCTTATAAAGATGATGCACAGATTGTGGAGGTAGTTTCGAAGAAGTTCTATAGTGATAGACCTCGTGTGGAAGTTACAATAGAAGAGTTAGCTTAATATGGAGGGGAATTATTTATGGACAAAAAAGAATTATTTAAAAAAGTTGAAGGTAAACTATACAATTATAAATATTTAGAAATGCAAATCAATAACATAGAATTAGATATAAAAAAAGAGAAAATGAAATATAGAGGTTGTGGAGCTATAAGCTATGATGAAAGAGTAGGAGTAACTTACAATATATCTAGAACCGTAGAGAATGAAGTTATAGCTAAAGAAAAAAGAATATCTAAGTTAATGCAAAATAAATTAGAAAAAGAAATAGAAAAGCAGAAAATAGAAAATGCATTGAGTTGTTTAGATGCAAATGAAACTAACTTCTTTGAGTTACTTTATAATAGTAAACCTAAAAACAATATGAAATATATAAGTATGAAACTACATATGGATAGAAGTCATTGTTATACAGTTAGGGAAAGATTAGTGTATAAAATAATGGGAATGCTATATCCAACATATGAAAATTTACCATTATTTAACGAAACCAACACTTTGACTACACTTTAACTACAAAGTGAAGATTTTTTAGGGGTTTAAAGGTGATATTATGTTAATATAGGCAACTTAGGACAACCTAAGTTTGCTACTCCCTAATAAACCCCTTTTTATATAAAATGACCAGGGTTCCCTCCCCTGGTAACGTGCAAGTAAGAGTATTAGTTGGTGCAACTCCAACAACTTGTTAAAACATTGGACTATAATGTTAAAAATAAATGAGAGTTATAGGAGTAGGTTAATGCTACTTATCTAATTCCTTAGGATAAAGTCTATATTAATTTCTAGTCTTTTTATTCTTTGGTAAATAAGTCAATACATAATTTTAAGTTAATACATCTAATCAGTGAATTGAAAAAAATGGAGATAAATGGTATTATATGTATGGTAAATGGGGAAAATAAATTTTAGGAGGAGTATAATGCCATATATATATTTATCTAAAGTGAATTTTAATTCAAGGATATATGATGTTCATGATAAGAAGTTGTCATTAGAAAAGATATTAGACGAATTATACGAAAACATAAATGATAATAGCAAGAGTTATAAGAAAGATTCGGTATGTAGATATAATGACTCTTTAGGTAAAGAACATAAAAAAGAAGTGCAAGAAGAATATTTATTTAATAAAATAAAAAAAGATGAAAGTGAAAAAATTATAACTGGTGATTTAGTTAGAATTAATCCTAGAGTTATATCGGAATTCGATAAGGAAAAGAAAGATAGTGTATTAATTGAGAGAAATGAATCGACAGAAATATATTTTTACTTTGATGTTAAAAATGAATTAATTTGCTTCTGTACAAGAAATAAATTTGGATATAATCAATTTAATGAAGCTTTTAAGAATTTATTAAACTTGAATGTAAAGGGTTATGGATTTGAAGTTTTTCTAAAAAAAGATAAAGGTAAGGTGGAAGAAGGTATTAAGAGGTTTAAGCGTGTAGACAAAGTAGTTGGTACTATAATACCACCTAACGCTAATGGTAGTGATATAGAAGAACTTATAAAAGATTCATCTATGTATAAAGCTGCGAAAATAAAAAAGGCTAGAGTTGAATATGAAGCATCTACTGAATCTTCCGAAGGATTAGATATGAGAGCGCCTATAATGCAACAATTAGTAAAATCAGCATCTAATGGATATGGAGACTTAAATATACACGGAAGGACTAATGATGATAGTGATGAAGTATTTAGATCTAATAAAGATGCTGCGATAAGTACGACTATAGAAGAGGATTATACAGAAGAGGATTTTATACAACGAGTGAAGAAATTTATTATTAAATTTGTATAAAAGAAGGTATATTTATGTATATTAAAGATTACATATTTGAAGAGTTTATAAAAAGTAAGAAGTGGAAGGAAATACTAGATTTTAGATCATTAGAAACAATAGTTTCAATAATAGTAGCTATAATTATTAGCCTTATTGGATTATACCTATATAATAATGCTAATATAAATGATATAAATATTTTGATAAGAGATCTTACAAAAGATATATTAGTTACACTTATAGGATTACTAGGATTTACAATATCAGGATTAGCTATACTAATGTCGGGTATAAGTAGTAAAGTTATGAACTTAATAAGTGAAAGAAAACAAAGTGATAGTATAAATAATATATTTTTAAGTTTTTACTTTCAAGGTATTTTGATAGGTATACTGATAATAATTTTAGCTATATGTCATATAACATCATATTTAGACAAACCATTATATGCTTGCGTATTTATAATTATAACATTTATATTAACATACCTAATTATATTTGTTGTATTTTATTCAATAGGATTAACTGGTAATTGTATATCTGTTTTTAGGATAGTTAACAATTACAGCTTTGAAGTAGATGAATCTAACGAATCTAATATAATTAAGAATGATATGGAGTTACTAAATAAATTAAAATCTATAGCGATGGATCAATTACTATCAATGGAAAAGAATGAAATTGATATCAAAACTAATAAAGCAATATACCTTAAATTGATAGAAGAGTATATATCAATGTTTAGTGAAGACGAATCACAAGAAAGAAGATTAATAAACTATTTAAATAAAAGATATAAGGAAGAGCTCTAGTGATAGGGTTCTTTTTTTATTTCCAAAACAAACAAAACAAGCGAGGTGGTGGTATGGATGAAGTAAAGGTTGAGGTAAAAAAAGACTATCTAAAAGATATCAAGCAAAAGGAAATATGCGATAAATATAACATTAGTATAAATACTTTAAAATCATGGATAAAGCGTTATAAATGGGCAAAGGAGAAACGAAACAAGGGTGCACCTAAAAATAAAAGGGGTGCACCCTTTAATAATAAAAACTCAGTTGGACATGGAGCTCCTACAAGTAATAAAAATGCTGAGAAGTTTGGATTTTTCTCTAAACACTTGCCAAAAGAAACTTTGGATTTAATGAAAGAGATATCGGAGAAAAACCAACTGGATATACTTTGGGAACAAATTACAATTCAATATGCAGCAATAATAAGAGCTCAGCAAATTATGTACGTTGAGAATAAAGAAGAAATGATAAAGGAACTTAAGAAGGAAGAAACTAGTGAATATGGACAAAAGATAGAATATGAGTTCCAGTTTGCTTGGGATAGACAAGCTACATTCCTAAATGCCCAGAGTAGAGCTATGGGGGAATTAAGATCATTAATAAAGCAATATGAAACTATGGTTAACTCTAATTGGGAGTTAGTAACAGAAGAGTATAAAGCTAGACTAACTTTAATAAAAGCTCAGACAAATAAACTTACTGGAGATAACCAAGAAATAGAAGATACTAGCGATATAGAGAGTGAAATATATGGCCATTAAGAAAAAGAAAACTATTAACTTTAATTTCTCTGAAAAACACAAAGAGTATATTAGAGCTTGCTCGAAAAATACGTATAACTTTGCAGAAGGAGCTGTAAGAGCAGGAAAGACTGTAGATAATGTATTTGCATTTGCACATGAACTAAAAAGCACACAGGATAGAATACACTTAGCTACTGGTTCTACAGGTGCAAATGCTAAGTTAAACATAGGTGATGCTAATGGATTTGGCCTCGAATATATATTTAGAGGTCAATGTCATTGGGGAAAGTTTAAAGGGAATGAATGTCTTTATATTAAAGGTTCAGCAACAAATAATAAGCAAAGGATAGTTATATTTGCTGGTGGAGCTAAGGCTGATAGTTTTAAAAAGATAAGAGGTAACTCCTATGGAATGTGGATAGCCACTGAGATTAACTTACACCATGACAATACTATTAAAGAGGTATTCAATAGAACTATAGCTGCTAAAAAAAGAAAGATATTTTGGGACCTTAACCCAGACAATCCTAATGCACCTATATACAAAGAGTATATAGATAATTATAAGAAAAAGTATGAAGAAGGTACTTTAAGAGGTGGATATAATTATCAACATTTTACTATAGATGATAATATTAATATCCCAGATGAAAGAAAAGAAGAAATAAAAAGCCAGTATGACAAGAGTTCTATATGGTATCAGAGAGATATATTAGGTAAAAGATGTATTGCAGAAGGTCTTATATATAGACAGTTTGCTAATAATACCGAGAAATATATTATATCTAATAGAGAAATTGCTAACTTAATTAAGATAGTAATAGCAGTAGACTTTGGAGGTAATAAGTCTGGACATGCATTTGTAGCAACTGGTATTACAGCTGGATATAAAGAATTAATAGTATTAGCAAGTGAAAGACATTTTGGAGATGATATAGATCCTGAGAAGTTAGGAGACCTATTTACTGATTTTGTAAAGAAAATAAATCATAAATATGGATATGCAGAAGCAGCCTATTGTGATAGTGCAGAGCAAGTATTAATCCGAGGATTAAGGAATTCAGCTATAAAGGAAGATTTAAACATAAGGGTTGCAGATGCATGGAAAACTGTAGTAAATGATAGGATTAATGCTACTACAAAACTAATAGCTCAAGGTAGATTTAAGTATACTGAAGATTGTGAGACACTTAAAGATGCTTTATGTTCAGCTATATGGAATCCTAAAGAGCTTAAAAATGAAAGACTAGACGATGGTACATCCGATATAGACACCTTAGATGCTTTTGAATATAGTTTTGAAAGAGATATGAGACGTTTACTAGATGTATTCATACAAACATAAATTAAAAAAATTAACTATATGCTAAATATGTTTTTAGATAATAGTCTTTTTTTAGAATGACTAAATTCTGCTATAATTAAATTACTATTTGAATAGAATTTTAATATACAAATAGTGATTTGATAGGCGATTCAAGTACTTATTATGATCTCTAGAGAGGATGTAAAAAATGTTTATTACTATTTCTAACTGCTGTGATGAGCAGGAGTTTTTAAATTCAGTTCGATTAAGTGGTTTACTTAAGTACAATATAAAACAAACCAACGGTAAATTACAAGTTCCCAATGTGGAGTTTGTAAATGTAGCTCGAAACGAAAAAGGTGCCATTATTGGAGGTATATCGGGTTCTACATATCTTTCCTCTTTGGAAATAGAGGTACTTTGGGTACAAGAAGATTATAGAGGGCAAAATATAGCCTTACGTTTGTTGGAAGAAATAGAACATAGGGCAAAGGATGCTGGCTGTCAGCTTGCCCATCTGACTACGTATTCATTTCAAGCTCCATGTTTTTATCAAAAGAATGGGTATGTTATCTGTGGAGAAATTAATGGATTTCCCGATGATATCAGATTATATACATTAAAGAAGCAACTGTGATATAAAACTTAGTATATTATGAGATATAAGTAGGAGCTCATGCTCCTATTTTTAATGTTCAAAAACATACAATTTTTATATTAAAACAACAAGCCTTAAAATATGTATTTAGGGTATAGTTGGAATTTAATTTCGATGAAAAGGCTTAATTTCAATGGTTAAAAGTGATTTTATAAAAAAGTAGAATTTATTAACTTTAATAGAAATATAAAAATTAAATAAATAAAGTTTAGAAAAATCTATATAAATAAATAAAAACATATATATAACTTTAAATAATAAATAAAAAACCTTTTGAATAGGATAATAACTTTAATTTATTATTTTGGTGGTAAAACTTTAAATGAGGTAATTTATATGTTCTCAAAATTAAAAAAAATTATTAAGGGGGTGGTTTATAATATGATAAATAGGATTGATATTGCTAAAGAATTAAATATAGAAATTGCTATGAATGATGATATGGCAAACGCAATTAATTTATGGAGTAATATGTATAACAATATTCCACCTTGGATTGATGATAAAGCAGAATCATTAGGACTACCTGGAGCTATAGCTAATGAGTTAGCGAGGTTAGTAACTATAGAATTTAAAAGTAATATAAATAATAATGCGGGTTTAAATAAAATCTATCAAGAGCTAATTGATGTATTAAGAATTAATACAGAATATGCATGTGCTAAAGGTGGATTAATATTTAAACCCTATTTTAATGGAAGCAATATAGAGGTAGATCTTATTCAACAAGATAACTTCTTACCTATTTCATACAATGCTATAGGGGAAATTACAGCAGCAGTTTTTTTAGAGTATAAAATTATTGGTGATAAGAAACATACAAGATTAGAGTATCATGACTTTAAAGAAGGTAAGTACACTATAAAGAACAGAGCATATGTAAAAAGTAATCTTATAAAAGATAATAGTTTAGGTAAAAGAACTATACTAGCAAGTGTACCAGAGTGGAGTCAATTACAAGAAGAAATCACGTTAAACAATGTTAATAGACCATTATATAGTTATTTTAAGATACCTCAGGCCAATGCTATAGATATTAATAGTCCTTTAGGAGTATCATGTTATGCTAAAGCTAGTGATTTAATAAAAGAAGCAGATAAACAATATTCTCGGATATTATGGGAATATGAAGGTTCAGAATTAGCTATAAATGTATCTGAAAGTTTATTTAAAATAAATAAAGATGGAAATCCTGAACTTCCTAAAGGTAAAGAGCGATTATACAGAGCTTTTCCATGGGAAGATAAAGATGGTAAAAGAAATTTTGATACATTTAGTCCTGAGATAAGAGATAGCAATTTATTTAATGGATTGAATAACTTACTAAGAAGGATAGAGTTTAACTGTGGACTTGCTTATGGTACTTTAAGTGATGTTAATGATGTATCTAAAACTGCAACTGAGATAAAAACATCTAAACAAAGAAGTTATTCAACTGTTAAAGATATACAGAAATCATTAGAAAAAGCTCTTAAAGATTTAATAGTAAGTATTAGTGATTTAGCAACTTTATATAAGTTAAATACAAGTCCTATAGATATAGACAAAGATGTTAGTTTTGATTGGGATGATTCACTTATACTTGATAAAGATAGTGAATTAGAGTCCATGAGAAATGATGTTGCCTCTGGAATATTAAGACCTGAGATATACTTATCTAAAAAGTATGGGGTATCTGAAGATGAGGCATTAGAGATGATGCCTGCGATTGAATATAGTATAAAAACTAAAACTCCCTTCGATTATATAGAGGAATAATATGGCCTTAACTCCAGAAGAATTAAAAAATATACCTGAAAGTTTTATTAATTTATATCAAGAACTAGAGGACTTTATAATAGCTGATATAGCGAGAAGGATTGCTAAGGTAGGTAGTTTAACAGATAGTGCTAAATTAGAAACTATAAGAGCTAATGAAATAGGTATATCCCTTAATCTTATAAAAGAAAAGATTAAAGGAGTATCAGGTCTAACAAAACAAGAAATAAATGAATTATTCAATGATGTTGGCTTATACTCTATTGCAAAAGAAAATGAATTATATAGTGCTGCAGGATTGGATACTGTTAAAATAACAGAGAATGCAGCATTGGCTAATATAATGAAGTCTGCTATAAAACAAACTTCAGGAGATTTATATAATTTAACTCAATCCATGGGATTTTCACAAAAAATAAATGGGAAAGTAGTATATAAGCCTATAGTTAAATATTATCATGATGCAATGGACTTAGCGGTTATGCAAATTAAATCAGGCTCAATAAACTATAATACTGCTATTAAACAAGCTGTAGATAGGCTATGTGAAAGTGGTATAAGAAGTGTTGATTATGAAAGTGGAGTAGCAAATAGAATAGATGTAGCTGTTAGAAGAGCAGTTATGACTGGATCTAATCAAATGTCACAAAAGCTAACATTAGAGGGCATGAAAGAAACAGGAAATGATTTTGTAGAAACTACAGCACATATAGGAGCAAGACCAGGTCATGCAAAATGGCAAGGAAAAGTATTTTGTTATAGTGGTAATAGCAAAGAGTATCCCCCATTTATAGAAAGTACAGGATATGGTACAGGTCCAGGACTTGGAGGGTGGAATTGTAGACATAGTTTTTATCCATTTATTCCAGGAATAAGTAATAGAGCATACACTGATGAAGATTTGGATAATATAGATCCACACCCATTTGAATATAATGGCAAAATGTGCACTTACTATGAAGCAACCCAACATCAAAGGCAGATTGAAAGAGCAATTAGGAAAACTAGAACTCAATTAGTTGGGTATGAAGCAGCAGGTCTTAAAGATGAATTTACTAATGCTAGTATTATTCTTAAGCAACAAGAAAAGTACTATAGAGAGTTTAGCAAAGTTGCTGATATACCTACAGAAAAAGATAGGTTACAAGCATATAAGTTTAACAAAAGTATATCTCAAAAGTCTGTATGGGCTAAGAAAAAATATGATCAACAAGAGTTTAATAAATTTAAAGCTGGATTAGGCACTTTAGCACCGAAAACATTAGAAGAATTTAAGCATATAAGGTATAATAAACCTATAGAATTCAAAGATTTAACTAAAAAATTAAACCTATTAAACAGTTATGAAATAAATTATGGATATTTAACTCCAGAAAAAATTCTAGAACTAGATAGAATTGGACTTGACATAAAAAGAAATAAACAAACTTCTAGATATAAGAATGCGGGTAATTTTGCTGTATTGCAATATAATGGCACAACTAAATTTTCAACAAGTAGAATATCATATGAAACTGATACTCCATACAAAAAGTTTAAGGGCAATAAAGAAGATTTAGTATTGTTGAAAGAAAATGGAAGAGTATTTAAGACAAGTGATGTAGGAGATTTGGTAGATGGTGAAGTAAATAAACTTCCTAGATATTATGATACAGAAGCAAAATTCTTTGAATATTTAAATGATATTATAAAATATGAAAAAGTTGATGAGATATTTATGTTGTCTGAGAAAAAAATGTGTGAAAGTTGCAAAAATGTAGCAAAACAATTTAGCAAAAAACATCCTGATATAAAGGTGAATGTTGTATCATGGAAAACTCTTGCTGGATGGGAAGGAAGGTAATCAAAGTGGAATTAACTTATGAAGAAATTAAAGATGATGTTGAAGAGTTAATAAATTCAATGATTGATCATAATGAAGGTTTTGTTGTTGGTGTAAATAGAGTAATTGCAGAAAATGATTACTATATGTCAGATAAAAGACCAGCAGATAGAGATTGCCATTATATTTCTATAGGGATTAGCACAATTAAAACTAATAACATCAATAATTTAGAAGAATCAATTAAAGCTGAAATAAGAAGATCAATTGAAAACATTGAAGATGGTAAATATAACAAATACTTTTCAGAAGAAGATAGAAAGTATATTTATGATGACATACTTTCAATAAAAGAAAGCAATTTATTAAAGTAAAAGCACTTACTAATTAAAAACATAGTAGGTGCTTTTATTATGTTTAAATTTACAAATATTTCATAATTTAATATACTATATTTATAATAATTTATAAATAGGAGAAGACATATGGATTTTAAGGTAACAGGCGATGGTTGTATTGCTTTGATAGGTATTATAGTAGGTTATTTTGGAGTTTATAAAACGATAAAAAAGTCAGAGGAACAATTTAAAGAAGAAATAAAAAGATCAGAAAAACAATTTAAGGATGATAAAAGGATTAGTGTTAAGCCATATTTAGATATCAAATTAAAAGAGTTATTAAAAAGTACAAATAGTTTTGATTTTATTTCAATTAATAAACTTAAAAATTTAAATTTATATGAGAAGAGTTTTATAGGAATAGAACTTAGTAATTTAGGACAAGGCAATTGTCTAGATTGCAAATTAATAGAAATTAAAATAGATGGTAGGAAGATTAATGATGGACTTAATGTAGGTAGTATAGGAGTAAATGAAAGTATATTAAGAGAAATTACATTTAAAACCTATTATGGAGATATACTTAATGAAGTTAAGGAAGAATTTATTGGAAAAAACACAAAGGACTATGAAGAGTTTACATATAAGTATTTATTAAAAGAAGTAGAACTACAATTTGAATATAAAGATGTATTAGATAACAAATATAGGAAAACTATAATAATTGAAGTATTTATAAAATTTGATATTTTAGCAGAAAAATATATATGGGAAATTAGTGATATAAAATTTAATGATATATATTTTGAAATTAATGGAAATTTAACAACTGAAGAACCAATAAAATAAAAGTTAGTAAAAAAGCCTTAGAGATAGGGCTTTTTATTATGCAAATTTTAATATAGTAAAGGAATGAATGTAAATGGCAAAGTTAAGTGAAATATTAGGAGATAGTTATAACAAGTTATCTGAGGATGTAAGAACTAAATATAAAGATATAGATTTAGTTGATAGCTCTAAATATATAGAAAAATCTAAGTTTGATGAAGTTAAGCAAGCTAAAAAGCAACTAGAAACAGATATTAAAGATAGAAATACACAATTAGAAGATTTAAAGAAATCAGCTGGAGATAATGCTACTTTAAAGCAGCAAATAGAACAATTACAAAATGATAATAAAAAGAAAGATGAAGAATATCAATCAGAGCTTAAAGATTTAAAATTAACTAATGCTATTAAATTAGCTATAACTGATTCAGCACAGGATGTGGATTTAGTATCTGGATTAATAGATAAATCTAAACTTATTTTATCTGATGATGGAAAGATTACAGGATTAGATGAACAAATAAATGGTTTAAAAGAAGGTAAGAGTTTCTTATTTAAATCAGAGGAGTCCACTAACAATACTAATATTCAATTCACAAAACGAACTAATGGGGGCGATGGAGGAGCTACGCCAAAGTCTTTAAGTGAACTAATGCAAGCTAAAAATGCTAACCCAAATATGGAAGTTAGCTTTAAATAGTAAGTAAAAAATAATATAAAGAAAGAAGGAATGTAAATGCCAAGTTTTGATGAAAAAATATTTAATGGTGAGGTATTCGGCCAATACATGGAGACGGTACCTAATTTAAACAGAAAAGAGCTTATAAAGAGTAAAGCTATAAGACAAAGACAAGATATAGCTAACTTATTTAGTGCTCAAGTAGGTGGAAACTATGCAACTATACCTATAACAGGAAGAATAGGCGGAAAAGCACAAAACTATGATGGTAAAACATCAGCTGAAGCACAAAAGTTAAAAACTTTTAGTCATAGTAGAGTTGTAGTAGGAAGACAGGCTGCTTGGGTAGAGACAGACTTTAGTTATGATATAACTGGAGGCAAAGATTTTATGGAGCAAGTAGGAGATCAAGTTGCTGAGTATTGGGATGATGTAGATCAAGCTACATTATTATCTGTTATAAAAGGTATTTTTAGCATGACAGGTAAAGAAAACTTAAAGTTTGTAAATGAACATACTTATGACATCAGCACATCTAAAAATAAAGAAGAACAAGTATTTAGTGCAACTACTTTAAATACTGCTATACAAAAGGCCTTAGGAGATAATAAAGCTAAATTCTCTATATCAATAATGCATTCAGCTGTATCAACTAATTTAGAAAACTTAAAATTAATAGCATACATGAAGTACACTGATGGACAAGGTATAGAAAGAGATTTAACTTTAGGAACTTTAAACGGTAGAGTTGTACTTATAGATGATGTTATGCCAGTTGAACATATAGAAGCATCAGGAACTGAAGGACAACCAGATTATGAACCAGCGTATAATAAGTATACTAGTTATGTATTAGGTGATGGTGCATTTGAATTTACAGATTGTGGAGCTAAAGTGCCTAATGAAATGGCTAGAGATCCTAAAACAAATGGAGGGGAAACTACTCTTTACAGTAGACAAAGAAAGGTATTTGCTCCATTTGGAATATCATTTACTAAAGCATCAATGGAGAGTTTATCTCCAACTGATGAAGAGCTAGAGAATGGGGCTAACTGGGAATTATGTAATAATCAAGGTAAGACAAAAGAATATATAGATCATAAATCAATTCCTATAGCTAGAGTAATTACTAGAGGATAGTAATATGAGTAAATATATAGATTATAAGTTTTATCAAGAAGTCTTTGGGGGAAAATTATCTTCCGAAGACTTTTCTTTATATGAATTTAAAGCAAGAAAATTTATAGATACTATAACATTTAATAGAATCAATGAAAGTAATTTAAATGATGATATTAAAATGGCTACATGTATAACTTTAGAAAAACTAAAAAAATATGATGATGAAGTAAGCTTTAAATCTAGTGAAAGTGTTGGAAAGCGTAGTGTATCTTATTCTGAATCATTAGTAGAGAAGTTTAAAGAAAATTTATATGCAGAAATAAGTATCTATTTACCTAAAGACTTACTTTATAGAGGTGTATAAACTATGGCTAATATGACTTTGTTTAATAGTATATACAACAAAGAAACAGAGCGTACAGAGTATGTAAGAACTTATTTATATGATATTGATTGGCAGGGGGAGCAAGCTATTACAGTTAGTGATAAAGGGTTATTAAGTGCTGATAAAATAACTTGCTTTATACCTTTTAGCGTCAAATCAGAATTAAATAAAGAGTATGTATCTCCAGGAGAATTTAATAGGTTAAATATTGATGAAGCAAAGAATTTTTATACATTTAAGAAAGGTGATTTTATAGTTGAAGATTTAATTGATTTTGAACTTTCTTCTTATGAAAAAGGTAAACAAATTAAAGATTTAGAAAAAATTGCTACAGTTGGAACGATAGTAAGTGTAATAAAAAATGACTTTGGAAGTGAATATTTAAGACACTGGGAAGTAGGTGCTAAATAATGCCACTTAATATTAATTGTAAGATAGACGGAATGGATAAGATTTTATCAAGACGTAACCTTGAGGATAGAGGAAAGGCCCAAGAATTCTTTACTAATGAAGTAGCAAGAATGGCTAACCCTTATGTTCCATTTAAGTCAGGGGCTCTTAAAGATAGCCAAGTAACAATATCAAATGGAAGAATTGAATATAAGGCTCCTTATGCTCGTAGACAGTACTATAGTAACTCAGGAAATGGAAAACAAGGAACAAATAAAGGCGGAATTAGAGGCAGTCGCTGGATTGAAAGAATGTGGGCAGATAAAGGTAGTGGAATTGTAAAATCTGTTGCTGTATTTGTAGGAGGAAAATCTAAATAAATGACTATTATAGAAAGTATTAGAAGTTTTATAAAACAATGTCCTTTTTTAGAAGAGTTTGAGGGAGCTGTAAGAATAGGAGTAGATTACTTAGACTCAGAAGCAACAACATATTCTATAGAAAAAGTTCCTTGCAATCCTATTATTAAAAAGTACGTTGATGGATCTAGCAAAAGACAAGAGCAATTTATATTTGCAAGTAGAGAAAGTTATGGCCAAGATATATTTAATAACTTAGATAATATAAATTTTTATGAAAAATTTGCAAGTTGGATTGAAGAAAATAATGATAATGAAAATTTACCTGCTTTAGATAATAAAGAGGCTTTATCCCTAGAGCTAACAAGCAATGGATATGCTTTTCAAACAGATATTGATAAGGCTCAATATCAGATACAAATGAGATTAATTTATATGGAAAGGAAGTAGATAAAATGGCTGTAAGAAAGAGAAAAATAGTAGCTGATTATTTAAAAGTCGGTGAGGAATTTGCCTTCATGGGAACAGGATTTACTGAACTTAATGAGAGTCCTAGCGCTAAGACAACAACTAAGCAATATATACATGAGAAATCAGCAACAACAAGCATAACGGGATATGAAACTGAGTTTGGGTTTGAGACAGATCAAATAAGAGACGAAAAAGCTATAGATTTTATATGTGATATTGGCGAACTTCAAAAGACTGGGGCCGATGCTGAAACTGAGTATATAAAAGTAGATTTAGATAAGCCCTCAAAAACAGAAAATGGATTTAGAGCCAGAAAGTTTAAAGTGGCAGTATCTATAGATGATTTTGAAGCTAAAGATAATGAAATGAGTGCTAAAGGTAAGTTTCTAGGAATTGGAGACTTAGTAGTAGGAACTTTTGATACAAGTACTAAGACTTTCACAGTAGGTTTTGAAGCCAAAGGAGTGAGTGAATAATGATAAAAATTTTAGGCGAAGAATTTGAATTAGATACAATGGACTTAGATGTATCTGAAAATATAGAAAAAGAAATGAACAGAGTACCTGAAAGACTTAATAAAATAAATGGTAATGTAACTAGATCTCAAGCTATAAGAGCAACTGTAAATATAGTATCTGATTGCTTTAATGGTATTTTGGGAGAAGGTGCAAGTAAAAAAATATTTAAGGATAGAGTAAATCTTAAATTGGCAATGAAAGCTTTTGAAGAATTAGCTATAGGTATTCGTGAGGAAGATGCAGAGGTTGAAAAAGAACTTGATGAATCTATAAAAAAATATTCTCCAAATCGAGTAAATAGAAGACATCCAAATCATCAAAATAAGAAGAATTATAACAAAAATCATAATAAAAAATAATGAATATACTTATTGATATACTTCCTAAAGAAGTAAGAATCGGTAAAAAGATGTACAAAATCAACTCTGATTTTCGTACATCTATTTTATTTGAATTATTAATGTATGATGGTTCTATTTGTGATGATTTAAAGTTTAAGCAAGCTTTGGAATTATATTATCCATCTATTCCTCCAAAACAATATTTTGAAGAAGCTATTTATAAAATATTATGGTTTTATGGTTGTGGTAAAGAAGATCCTACAGAAGGAACAGGAAAAACTTCAGGTAAAGTTGAGCAAGTATATTCTTATGAATATGATGATTCATATATCTATAGTGCTTTTTTAAGTCAGTATGGAATAGATTTACAAGATATAGATGATTTACATTGGTGGAAATTTAAATCTATGTTTGAATCATTAAAAGAGGATAATAAGATTTGTGAAATTATGAAATATAGAGCAATTGATTTATCTAAAATAAAAGATAAAGAAGAAAAAGCATTTTATAAAAATATGAAACAATTATATAAACTTCCTGAATATGTAGATAAGGAACAAAAAGAAAAAGAAGATGAAATTGCTAGAATTCTTATGTCGGATGGTATTTTAGATCCTAATGTACTTACTTAACTTAGTATGTACTTTTTTTATACCCAAATTTGAAGGAAAGGAGGGTGATATATGTCAGACGGAACTATTGTAATTGACACGAAAATAGATAATTCTGGAGCAAAAAAAGGTACAGGCGACCTTAAAGCTGAAGCCGCTAAATTAGCATATGAATATAAAAAATCCGGAATGAGTTCCTCTCAGGCTTGGAAAAAAGCATGGAGTGATATAAAAAGAGATAGCAAGAGTGGATCATCTGATGTTAAGGGAAGTATTCAATCTATATCTTCTATTGCGAAAAGTTGTGCTGCTACTTTAGGTGGTTTGTTTATCTTAGATAAAGTAAAAGATTATGCTGTTCAAGTGGTTAAGACTGGAATAAGTTATAATGCTATGTCAGAGCAAGCTCAAGTTGCTTGGACCACGATATTAGGTAGTCAATCAAAAGCCTCTCAAATGATGAAAGACATTGAAAAATATGCAGCATCGACTCCATTTAGTAAAATGGGAGTCGATGCAATGGCTAAACAGCTAACTAATGCTGGTTTTCAAGGAAAATCATTGTTTGACCAATTAACTAAGTTTGGTAATATGGGTTCTGCTTTCGGTATACAAGAAGATAGTTTAAAAGAAATGGTTAGACAATACTCTCAGGTCCAGCAATCACAAGTTGCATACACTGAAGATTTAAATATTCTTCAGGATAGAGGTATTCCAATCTTTAAAGCATTAGCAGAAGTTATGGGAGTACCAGTTTCTCAGGTTAAAAAATTAGCTAGTGAAGGTAAAGTTACAGCTGATGTTTACAATAAAGCAATAGATAGTATAGCCAATAAGACAACTGGAGCTATGGAAGGGCAATCAAAAACTTTTTCAGGTATGATGTCAACATTGGGTGATAACTTATCTATGTTAGCTGGAGCATTAGCTAAACCCATATTTGACAAAATGAAAGATAACTTGGAAGTATTAATGCCTAAGCTCGAAGAGTTTACAAAAGTATTAGGTGAAGAAGGATTTGGTGCTGCCTTAGATAGTATAGCTCCTGGATTAGGTGATTTAATTAAAAAGGCAGGTTTGTTAGGTTCTGCAATTTTTGGAGCTGTAGGAGCTTTAAAAATATTTATAGGATTACAAGCTGTTGTTGGTTTTATAAGTGGATTAGCAGGAGCTGTAAAAACTTATATGGGTGCTGTTAAAGGTGCTACATTATGCCAAACTTTATTTAATATGGTTATTTTACCTCCACCTTTAACCATAGTAATAGGACTTATAGGATTATTAGTTGGAGCTTTTATTTATTTATGGAATACATCAGAAGGCTTTAGAAGTTTTTGGATAGGATTATGGGATACAATCAAAAATTCCTGTATTACAGCTTGGAATTCAGTATCTACATTCTTTACAGATACAATCCCTAATGTATTTAATGGAATAATTAATTTCTTTAAATCAGATTGGAAGGAAATTTTAGTTTTTATAGTTAATCCATTTGTAGGTGCTTTTATGTTAGCCTATAAACATTGTGAGGGATTTAGAACCTTCATAGATAACTTAGTAAATAATATAAAAATGTTCTTTGTAAATGGCTTTAATAACATGAAAACTTCTGTAGTTGACTTTGCTAATAATGCATTACTTACATTGCAGACTTGGGGTACTAATGTATGGAACTTCTTTACAGTAACAATTCCTGCTTGGATCACTAGCATATTTAATTGGTTTAATGAATTACCAGCAAAAATTGGATTCGCTTTAGGTTTTGTTGTAACAAAGCTTATTATGTGGGGTGTTGAAGTTTTTACATATCTTCAAACTAACGTACCAATTTGGATTGCAAGTGTAGGTACATGGTTCTCAGAACTTCCAGGTAAGATATGGACTTGGTTATGTAATACAGTGAATAAAGTAGTCAATTGGGGTTCCCAAATGTGGGAAAATGCTAAAATTATAACTAGAAAGTTTATTGTAGATTGTATCCTCTATATATCTCAATTACCAGATAAAATATGGACTTGGTTATGTAATGCAATTAATAGAGTATCTGCTTGGGGTTCTCAAATGTGGGAAAGAGCTAAAACTATAGCTAACCAATTTGTTTCAAACTGTATAAATTATATATCACAATTACCAGGTAAAATATGGACTTGGTTATGTAATACAGTAAATAAAGTAGTCAATTGGGGAAGTAATCTTTGGAATGCTGGAAAGAATGCTGCTAAAAGATTAGTAGATGCTGTTGTTAATACTGTAAAATCTATACCAGGTCAAATGGTTTCTATAGGAAGAAACATAGTAGAAGGTGTATGGAAAGGAATAACAGGAGCTGCAGGATGGTTTAAAAGTAAAGTGAATAGTTTTTTTGGTGGAATAGTCGATGGAGCAAAAGCTGCATTAGGAATTCACTCTCCTGCTAGAAAAATGATTCCAGTTGGACAATATACTGTAGAAGGTACTGAAGTAGGTATGTCTAAACAATTTCCTAAGATGCAAGATAAGTTTAAAGATAAAGTACACGGTCTTGTTTCTGAAATGAAAGCTAAAGTTCAATATGAATCTACTTCTCTTGGCAGCTCTATTGTATCAAAAGGAAGTGATTTAATTATAACTAATAGAACCTCTCAAGATTCTAATTCTTCTAAAACAAATGAATCAGGATATTTTTTCACTATACAAAATATATTGGATAGTACTATGATAGGAGAAGCTACATATAAAATAGTTGATAATAAGCTAGCATTAGCAGGAAAAAGGAGAAGATAAAGTTTGTTAATAGATAATTTAAATATAAGTAGTTTTAATGCAAAGCTATTGTCTAGAAAAATTAAAACTGCCAAACTTGAAAATTTTAAATTCTGGAGTAAGTCTAGTTTACTTCCTTATATAGATGATAAGTTTACTGAGTCTTATAAAGAAATTGAATTGGAAATTGATATTATATGTAAAGATGCCAATGAGCTTGAATCTATGAAAAGTAAATTAATATATAAAATTAAAAAATCTATATTAAAATTTATTGATATAGATTATAAATATTTTGTTTTTTTAGAGGATACACCAGATATTACCTATATAATGCCAGGAAATGAAATTTTAAAATTTAAATTTTTAGGATATTGTTTTAAGGATGAAATTATAGAAAATATAAATAGAGTTATATCTAAAACTATAGATTCATCAGGAAATTCAAATACTCCTATTATAATGGAAATTACTCCAGTTATAGATATGATTGACTTAAAAATAACTGGTTTAAGTGAAGATCCTTTGATAGTTAAGAACTTAAAAGGCAATAAAACAATAATAATAGATGGAATAAAGGGAACTGTTACTCAAGGTGGTATCAATAAGTTTAGTGATACTGATATGTGGGAGTTCCCTTTTTTAGTTCCAGGAAAAAACACTATTACATTAAGTAAAGATACTTGCAATATAACGATTAAATACAATCCAAGATATATATAAAAGAAAGGAAGATTACAATATGTTAAAAACAGGAAAAACAATAACAATAAATGGATCATCTGTAGTAGATGGACAAATAGTAGTATATATGAATGCTAGTTTAAGTACAGATGGTACAAGCAATGAAAATATAAATAAAAATATACAAAACCAAGAGTTATATGCTAGCAATAAAGAAGCTGTTAGAAAAGACATGAGAGATTTTGAAGATTTAGTTTTTGCAGAGCAAGATAAGTTATTAAAATCTGAAATATAAACTTAATTTATAAAATTTGGGAGGAAATATAAATATGAAATTAACATTAAGAAAATTAGTAAATGATGCACCTCAATTAGCTAGCATAACTCATAAACAAGGCTTACTTAGAAAAATGTCGTATGCTATAGCTAAAAATACAAAAAAAATAGAAACTGAATTAGAAATATATAATTCTGAAAGACAAAAGTTATTAGATAAGTATTGTGTTAAAGACGAAGAAGGTAAAAATAAAATAGATGAAAATAATCAACTGAGAATACCTGATGAAAACATGGATAATTGGAATAAAGAAATTAATGAGTTATTAGATATAGAAATTGAAATAGATATACATAAGTTCAAAATAGACGATTTTTACAATAGCGAATGTGATATGTCACCTGCTGAACTTATGGTAATAGATTATATGATAGAAGACTAGCATTAGATTAATCTTTAATGAAAGGAGGTTAGTCTAATTGTTAAACTTACATAATAAGGACAAAGTTAAGGTAGCAGGATTAGTAGATTATAAAAATTTATATATAGAAAAAGAGCTAGCGAGTGGAGATAAAACACTAGTTTTTTCATATCCCAAAACATCTAAGTTTTATTTTGATATAGAAGAAGAGTGCTATATAAGAACAAAGGAAGATGAGTTTATAGTAAAGGAAAAGAATGTTCATAGTGATTATACAGACTTTAAATGCCTATTAAACTTAGAAGATTTAGAGGGTAAGCCATTTGAACGTTATGCTAGTGAGGAGCAAACAATAGATAAAGCTTTAGCTCTTGCACTCGCTGGAACAGGGTGGATCGTTGGAGAATGCTATTTAAAAAAGAAAAGAACTGTGAGAAAAAGTAATTGTTCTAGCCTAGAAATAATAAAAGAAATAAGAAAAACATATAGATGCGATTTAGTATTTAACACATTAACTAAAACTATAGATGTTTATGAAAGTTTAGGCGAAGATAAAGGAACTTATTTTATAGATTCCTTAAACCTTAAAGATCTATCTATTCAAGGAAATACATACGATTACTTTACTCGTATAATTCCTATAGGGAAAGATGATTTAAGAATAAGTGAAATAAACAATGGAAAAGACTATGTAGAAAATTATCAATACTCTAATAAAGTTAAAACCTATTATTGGAAGGATGATAGATATACTGTTATAGAAAATTTAAAAGAAGATGCAGAAGCTAAATTAGGTGCGATGTCAAAACCGTATCGCTCTTACTCAGCTGATATTTTAAACTTAGCTAAATTAAATAATAAATATAAAGATATACTGGATTTTAAATTAGGAGATACTATAACTCTTATTTCTAAAGATAATAAATTTAGAGATAAGCAAAGGATAGTAAAAATTATAGAACATCCAGATGAGCACGAACTAGATAGTGTTGAAATTTCCAATACTACATTGAGCTTTGAGGAAACACAAACTCAGTTTCAAGAAGCAGCAGATACAATAAATAATATAACCACTGATAATGGGACTATAGATGGCTCAACTGTAGATGGAATAGATACTAACCAAATAACAGACTTTGAAGATAAGGTTATTAAAGTAACCAATATAGATGCTGTTAGTGGGAAAATACATAATTTAGAAGCTACTAATGTAACTATTACAGGCGAGTTAAGTTCTGTAAAAGCTACTATAGGAATACTTGAAACAAATGTAGCTACGATAGATAAATTAACAGTAAGTAATAGTGCATCAATAAATGAACTACAAGCTACTAAAGCTAGTATAAATCAATTAGAAGTAGTAAATGCATCTATTAAAGTACTCGAAGCTAATGTAGGTAAGATTGATACACTTTTAAATGGAAATTTATCATCAGAAAATATACAAGCTGGTGGAATTACATCTGATAAATTAAGTATATCCAATGGATTTATAAAAAATGCTATGATAGATAGTTTAGATGTAAGCAAGGTAAATGCAGGTGATATATCTACTAACAAGTTTAGAATTAAGTCTGATGATGGTGGAGTTGAAATAGTAGGTGCTACTCAACAATTTAAAGATAAAAATAATAAAGTTAGAATCCAAATGGGAAAAGATGCTAAAGGTGACTTTAATTTTATTATTAGAGGAGAAGATGGAACTACAACTCTTATAGATCATAA